>JBBQYC010000017.1:0-18587 GCA_038209015.1 Saccharimonadales bacterium (SeqCode) | reverse complement strand
ATGATCATCCTGAACTGGTATCCGCAGATAGTCCAACGCATCGTATAGGCGGTGAGCCACTTAAAAATTTCGAGAAATATACACACCGACAGCGAATGATGAGTCTCCAAGATTGTTTTGGTGATGATGAAGCAAGAGCGTGGTTCAATAGGATCTCGAAACTTGATACCCGTGTTGCTAGCGCCGAATACTGGGTTGATTCAAAAAAAGACGGGCTGGCCTGCGCGCTACATTATGTCGACGGACTACTTATTCGTGCTATTACCAGGGGAGATGGGCATATAGGCGAAGTTGTTACGGAAAATATCAAAACTATTGCCAGTATCCCATTGCGACTTCAGAACCATGCATTTGCTTCTGGATTTACTGAAGTGCGCGGTGAAATTGTTATGTATAAAGCAGATTTTGAAAAACTGAATGTTGAGCGTATAGAACAGGGCTTAGAGCCATTTATGAACCCTCGTAATTTAGCAGCGGGAACCATTCGTCAACTAGATTCGAAGCTAGTTGCGGCTCGTTCACTCAAATTTCACCCGTATGATTTATTACGTGAATCATCTATCGAAGTACCAACAAACCAGGCGGCCTACCAATTCTTGAGTGAACTTGGCTTTGCAATGAATACCGAAGCTCACAAAGAGAAAACAATTAATTCTGTTCTCAAGTTTGCCAAGATATTCTCGGAACAACGAGAACAACTTCCATTTCACACTGACGGGTTGGTTGTAAAGTTAAACAACAGGGTGTTGCAGGCTGACTTGGGTAGTGTAGGTAAAAATCCGCGAGGTGCTTTTGCCTATAAATACCCGGCCGAACAAGCAACGACTGTAGTTAAGGATATCGTAATCAGTATTGGCCGTACTGGAGCGGCTACGCCGGTAGCTGTTTTTGACCCCGTCGTGGTTGCTGGTACAACCGTTCAGCATGCCAGTTTGCACAATGCAGATGAAATTGAGCGCAAGGATATCCGTATTGGTGACACGGTCATAATCTTTAAGGCGGGGGACATTATCCCGCAGGTGGAATCAGTCATTAAGGAACTCAGGCCGAAGACTGCTAAGCGATGGTTTATGGAAACGGAACTGGAAAAACAGTTCCCAGGCGAAGATTTTACGCGTCCGGAAGGCGAAGCTGTATACCGCTTGAAGGGTGCTACAGGGACAATTCTATTAAAACGGGCTTTGCAACACTTTGCCAGCCGCGGAGCTTTAGATATTGATACGTTGGGCGAAAAGAATGTTAACGCACTGGTAGATGCCGGTCTCGTAAAGGATATAGCTGATATTTATACACTTACAAAGAACCAGGTGGTACAACTTGATAGATTTGCGGAACTATCAGCAGAGAAGCTTGTTACTGCTATTCAGGCGGTAAAGAATCCTACCCTGGCACGTTTTTTGTTTGGCCTGGGTATAAGACATGTGGGATCACAAACGGCAATCGACCTGGCTGCTACATTCAAACGGTTAGATTCAATAGGTACTGCTACATTAGAAGAGCTTCAAGCAGTCGAGGGAGTAGGAGCTATTGTAGCTGACTCTATTTATCTATGGTTTGATGAAGAGGATAACCAACAGTTACTTGCGAAATTTAGGGGTCTTGGAGTATGGCCTCAGGAAGTAACCGAAACGGGTGGTAAACTTACTGGTAAAAAATTTGTTGTAACCGGATCGCTTGAGACAATGAGTCGTGATGAAGCTGCCGAAAAAATTCGATCAGCTGGTGGTACGTTCCAGTCAAGTCTAGGTAAGGATACCGATTATCTTGTCGTAGGTGCTAATGTAGGCACTAATAAACTAGCCAAGGCAAAAGCTTATGGCACGACACAGATAAACGAACAAGAATTTCTGAAAGTACTAGCATAGCTACTGAATTTATTGCAAAACAGGCTAGTGTTATCTATGCTATAAACAACAACTGAACATAAAAGGAAAAAAATGAACCCTGAACAAAACAATCAGAATAATGAAGCGCCACAGGTTTTTACTTCTCCTACGCCTTCAGCGCCTGCTCCGATATCTCCAGCTGGCCCTCAACCAGCACCTGTACCTGGCCCACAAGCTGCATTCAATCCGTCACAAATTGAATCAGACAAAGAGTATCTTGCTGCGGTCTTATTCGCATGGTTCTTAGGTGGTTTTGGCGCAGATAGATTCTACCTAGGTAAAACTGGCACTGCCATTGCAAAGCTGTTGACTCTTGGTGGGTTAGGCTTGTGGGCATTTTATGACGTCGTCATGTTAGTATTCGGTAAAACCAGAGACACACAAGGGCGTCAACTGAAGGATTACGAAAAATTCAAAAAGCCCGTCAAAATTACCTTCTTCATTTTATTGGTTGTTCAAATAATAAGTCTTTTCTTAGCTGGTATCATCTTGATGAGTACGCTTGCGACGTTCCAAAATGTTCAAACACAAGCTCGTGACATAGAACGAGAAACAGATATAAAAGCGACTTTTTCGCAATTAGAAGCGTACTATGCGGGGTACGGGAGCTACCCCTCACTGGATGAATTGAATGATGCGAACTTTAGAGATCAATATTTAGTAGGACTAGACACAGAGGTAGTCATAGACCCAACACGGCTTGGAACTGAATATTCTTCCCGTCCGGAAGCAGGTCGATATGCATATGAACCGACTCCCGCAGGTTGTGCCAGCCAAAAATCGGGTGCAGTCCCTTGCTCTGACTATACTCTCACCGCAACGTTGGACGACGGCTCTGCTTACGAAAAAAGATCACTCGGTAGTTTCTAGTTCATGCATAAAAAAAGAACGAGGGTGGCCTCGTTCTTTTTAAATGGTGGAGCATAAGGGATTCGAACCCTTGACCTCTTCCATGCCATGGAAGCGCGCTAGCCAACTGCGCCAATGCCCCGTAACACCGTATCGAATACGTAGTATACCAGTATTTTATATGATATTTGATACAATACGTTCGTGAAGAAAAATGTCATTACGTACCGGGCTTTAACAAGATTCTGGCCATTGCTCGCAACACTTGCTCTCATTCTCTTGGGCGCAGCTGGATATACCTATTGGAAGAATGTGTATTCTACTCCAGACGCAGTATTTCGACGTATGCTAAGTAGTTCGCTCCAAACAATCGGATTTACACGCATCGCAACACAATCAGGAGACGGTCAGTCACTCGATGTAACTTCACTGCAGACAACAGCACCATATCATCAAGTTCGCGCTGAAAATATACTAAAACAAGGTGAACAAACAACTATTACTACTGAGAGTATTACGACAACCAATAAAAACTTCGTTAGATATAACGATATACAAACGGATCAAACAAAGACTGACGGATCAAAATTTGATTTTAATCAAATTCTCGGACAGTGGGGCGACGTTGCAGCGACTGAAAATGATAACAGTATTACGACTATCTATACAGGGAATGTGATTGTTCCATTTGCAAATCTTTCAGCACAAGATAAAGAAACGTTGCTCAATCAAATCATTACTGATGGAGTATATGAACTCGATTATGATGCTATCAAAACCGAAATTGTAGACGGTCGAAAAACATATATATACGATGTAACGGTAAACCCCGTACCGTATATTAAAATGCTCAAAACACTTTCTGGAATGCTAGGACAAGATCAATTGGCTGATCTGAACCCAGATGAATATGCCAATGTGGATGCGTTAAAATTCAGCATGTATGTAGATGTATTATCGTCTCAACTGACTCGTGTCGTGTATTCAGATCAATCCCAAACAACAGAGTATTACAGAGGATACGGAATCCGAGACGTGGCGCCGTTGCCTAGTGATACGATTCCCCTAAGTGAACTCCAGACTCGCCTGCAACAGATACAATAAAAGTAAGCGTACTGTATACTCATTAGTAGTGAAGATGTCTGAAATTATTGTTGATGGTCTACTGGTTAAATATATAAAAGCCGGTCACGGTAGAACTGTATTATTGCTGCATGGCTGGGCAGATAATGCTCAGACATTTGAGTATTTAATTAAACAATTGGAATCATCTTATTCGGTGATTGCAGTTGACCTGCCTGGTTTTGGCAACAGCCAAGCACCAGAAGCCGCATGGGATTTGACTGATTATGCTGCATGGCTGGAATCTTTTAATAATAAGCTGGATATTGACCCCTATGCTGTCGTTGGCCACTCTAATGGGGGCGCACTAGCTATACATGCCACCGCGATGAATAAATTAAATCCTGAAAAACTAGTTTTGTTAGCGGCTTCTGGTATCAGGAATTCGGGCAGCATACGTAAATTCAGTATCAAAGTGATAGCAAAAACAGGCAAAGCATTAACATTCTGGTTACCTGTTACGATTCGCCGCCGCCTACAGCAGTATTTATACGGGACCGTTGGTTCTGATATGTTGGTTTCTGCTCATATGAAAGAAACTTTCAAAAAAACTGTCAAGCAAGATATCCAAGATGATGCAGCGAAGTTAAAAGTAAAAACCCTACTTATTTATGGTGATAACGACAAAGCAACGCCCGCACACGAGATAGGTCAGAGATTCAACGAACTAATCAAAGACTCACAATTTCAAATTATCACTGATGCTGGACACTTTGTGCATCACGATGAAGCCGATTCAGTAAGTAATATTATAAAAGAGTTCATCAAATGAGATACCTTAGTTATTTTTACCCATTAGGACCAAAGGTACTAATTTATATGCTCCAACAGGTTGAGTATAGTACTAGTCACTTCTTAAATTGGGTCTTGAAACTACCCAACCTAGCTCATATTATGAAGCGCCAGCGCTTAGATTTTACTGCTAGAGCAACCTTGACAGTAATAGTTGCATATATGGTGTGGGTAGGCCTGATTACTCTGAGTATTGCTGGTTTTTATATCACGAATAATTACCTTTACCTATTACTGCTAGTTGTTATCCCAATTATCATCATTATAACGCTAGCATTATTTAATTTTGCATTCACCGTACTAGTTGTTTCACCTAAGGAAAGATCTGAAATAGCAAAAGCTCATAAGCGATTAGGAACTAATAATGCGGTGCGAATAGCCGTATTGGGTAGTTATGGAAAGACTACTATGAAGGAATTACTAACGGTTATTTTAGGGGAGGGGTTACATGTTGCATCCACACCAGGTAATAAAAATGTGCTTATAAGCCATGCCCGTTGGGTTAATAAGCAATTGAGTGGGAGCGAGGATGTTCTTATATTTGAATACGGAGAATATAACCCTGGTGATATAGCGAAATTAGCTCGTTTCAGTCAGCCTAGCCATTGCTTAATTACTGGATTATCTTCAGCACATTTAGATAATTACAAAACACTCGATGCTATAGCCGATGATTTTAATGCAGTTTTCGATATATGTGAGTCAAAAAACGTATTAGTGAATGCTGAGTCTCCGGAACTAATGAGCCGTGTAGAATCTAATGTAAATACATATAGCTTACTCGGTGTGATGGGTTGGAAGATTACTAATATAAAAAGTGAATTAAATGGCGTAAGCTTCAATATGAAATATAAAACCAAAACTTTGGAGATTAAGAGTCAATTAGTTGGGAAACATTTAGTCGGGCCATTAGCGGCATGTGTGGCGTTAGCGGATACACTTGGTTTAAGTAAACAGCAGATCGAAGCTGGTGTATCAAAAACTGCGCCGTTTGAACACCGTATGCGTCCATACAAATTAGGTCCGGCAACAATCATTGACGATACCTATAATGGTAATCTCGAAGGAATGAAGGCAGGCCTGGAGTTATTATCACGAGCGGAGGCTAAAAGAAAAATATACGTCACTCCTGGTCTGGTTGAACAAGGGAATTTAACTGAGCAGATACACCTAGATTTAGGTAAACATATAGCTCAAGCTAGCCCAGATAAAGTTATCTTGATGAAAAATAGTGTTACTAAGTTTATTCAAAAGGGGTTAGTAGCTCATAACTACAGGGGTGTCGTAACTATAGAATCTGAACCACTGGCTTTTTATCAGAACCTAGAACACTTCGTAGCAGCCGGTGATGTTGTATTACTACAAAATGATTGGTCTGACCAGTATTCTTAATTAATTGCATACCATAATTGCATGATATAATTGCGGTTATGAAAACAATATGTGTAATTTTTGGTGGGCGATCCACGGAGCATGACGTTTCTATCGTTACTGCGTTAGCTAGTATTATTAAGCCACTAGAGTTAACTAAGCAGTACCGGGTGGAAGCCCTATACATCGCTAAGGACGGGGCTTGGTACTGGGATGACAAACTTAAAGATATCAACCTGTTCAGTAGTGGGTCAATACAAGATTGGTTACATAAAGCGCAACCAGCAAGTGTGCAATTTGATGGAGGCCTAACACTGGTAAAATCGAGTGGATTAGCAGGACGAAAAACTACACGTAAGATAGATATAGTATTCCCAGCTATGCATGGTACATTTGGAGAAGACGGAAGCCTAATGGGATTATTGAGAATGGCTAAAGTACAATTTATAGTCTGCGATATGGATGCTAGTGTCTTGGCTATGGATAAGGTTCTGGCGAAGCAAGTTGCTGAAAGCAATAATATTCCAATCACTAAATACGAGTATTTGTCTAGAAGAACGTATTCTCAAAAACCCAACGAAATCTTAAATATTATCGAATCCTCTCTATCATACCCTTTGTTTGTTAAGCCTGCTCACCTTGGTTCAAGTATTGGTATAAATAGAGTTACAAATAGACAAGAATTACAAAATGCAATTGAAGTCGCTACCCATTATGATGAAAAAGTGCTCGTAGAAGAAGAAGTACAAAACTTAATTGAAGTCACATTACCAATTTTAGGAAATGAAGATTTGCAAGTGGCGCAACTGGAAAGGCCACTTACAAAAACCGAAGACTTTTTTGATTTTGATACAAAGTATCTGCAAGGTGGTAAAAAAGGAAGTAAGACTACCGGTGCAAAAGGCGCGCAAGGCTATAGTGAGTTACCCGCCAAATTAGAGAAAGAACTTTATAAGAAGGCAGAAGCGGTCGGAAGACGGGTATATCAAGCCTTAGGGTGTGCTGGAATAGCCAGAATCGATATGCTAATAGATAGTAAAACTAATACAGTCTTCTTCAATGAAGTGAATCCATTACCAGGAGGCTTGTATGCTCACAATTGGAAGTCTTCCGGGATGAGTTCTATCGATCTAGTACAAACATTGGTTCGTTTAGCAGAAGAGCGTTGGCAGGAAAAACAGCGTGAGAATACAGTGTTTAATACAAATTATTTAAAACAATTTTAAATGACGAACTCAGTAGAATCCAGAGCTAACCATACGCATCTGCCGTCAGTCTATGACAGGTCGGTTTTTAGCCATGATGACTTTTTGAACGAGCTCGATAGAGTCCATGTAGCTACAGAGGTGGATCGTATGTGGATGATGCAGGCTGGGATGCCTCACTATGATACTGACCTTGATATATTATCCGCCGTTAATGATGATAAGTTAGTATCAGTTAGGGAAGGAATCGGATTTATAGCTATCTCACGATTATACAACTGGGATATTTCACGAAGTGATCCTAGTCATCAGTGGCATTATTCACCACCTTTTGTCACACCTCATACCGGCCGAATAATTGAAAATATAGCTTCTATTTGGCAGGAGGAATTAGGCACTAACCGCTACCTATCTTTAACATCGATGATTAGAAGTACAGAGTATCAAAAACGTTTGGCTGCACAAGAAAGAAAGTTAACAATTACAGGTGATGGTATGCAAAGTAGCCATCAAGTAGGTATAGCATTTGATATCGATGGCTGTGGTTTGGTAGAGGCAGGTGACAATGGTGATAGACGGTCCATTAACCCTCGTTACCCCGGATACAGTCCTCGATTAATCGAAGAGTCCCGCATAGTTCTAAGAAGTATACTTGATGGACTTGATAACAATGGGTATATCAATTACATCGAAGAATTACCCGGTACACAAGAAAATTGCTTTCATGTTTGCGTGAAGCCAGAGACTCTGCTCTGAGATAACTTCTTACAATGTGCTAAGATTAGTAGATATGCAACGGTATAATCCAAAGGACATAGAGCCTAAGTGGCAACAAGCTTGGGAAGATCAAAAGCTGCATGAAGCAATTGATTTTGATGAAAAGCCTAAGTTCGTCATGCTCACAGAATTTCCATATCCATCTGGGGATGGCTTACATTTGGGCCATGCTCGTGAATATACGTTAGGTGATATTATTGCCCGCCATAAGCGGATGACCGGACATAATGTGCTATATCCAATGGGTTTTGATGCCTTCGGGTTGCCTACAGAAAACTATGCTATTAAGAATAAGGTTTCTCCTCAGAGTGCAACAGATACAAATGTTGAAAACTTTATAAAACAATTCAAAAGCCTAGGGTATGGGATGGACTGGAATCGGTGCTTTAAGACAACTGATCCCGAATACTATAAATGGACCCAATGGTTATTTCTCCAGTTTTATAAATCAGGTCTGGCATACCAGGATGAGATAGCAATAAACTGGTGCCCGAAATGTAAGACTGGATTAGCCAACGAAGAAGTCGTTGGTGGTTTACACGAGCGCTGTGACACGCCCGTTGAGAAAAAATTTCTTAAGCAATGGCTTTTAAAGATAACGAAATACGCAGACCGATTAATAGATGGTCTTGCAACAGTCGATTACCCTTCGCGAATCGCTGACCAACAGATTAACTGGATCGGTCGCAGCATAGGAGCAGAGGTCGAGTTTGAGGTACCGAATGCAGGAGCATCTATAAAGGTATTTACGACTCGGCCAGATACGCTTTTTGGTGCAACCTTTTTGGTGCTCGCCCCAGAGCATCCACTTATAGAGCAACTTACCGATGTTGATAATAAAGCGGCAGTTGAGGACTATATTCGAACGACAGCACAGAAATCAGAAATTGAACGGCAGGAAACAAATCGAGAAAAAACAGGTGTACATACTGGCGCCTATGCCATAAATCCTGCTAGTGGTGAACAGATTCCGATTTGGATTGCAGATTATGTTTTGGTGGGATATGGAACCGGTGCGATCATGGCTGTACCAGCACACGATGAGAGAGATTTTGCTTTTGCTCAAAAGTTTGATTTGCCTATAACACGAGTAATTCAGAATGATGCTCCCGATGGTGAACCAACGGCACATGAAGGAATTATGATTAACTCCGGCTTATACGACGGTCAAAAGTCACAAGAAGTCCGGAATACAATTATTAAGGATTTAGCCGACCAAAATCTTGCCGAAGAACGAGTCAACTACAAATTACGCGACTGGATTTTCAGTAGACAACATTATTGGGGTGAACCAATTCCTATAATTCATTGTGTAAAAGATGGGCCTGTAGCTGTACCGGAATCTGATTTACCAGTAGAGCTGCCACATGTTGAGCGGTACGAACCAACTGATAATGGTGAAAGCCCGTTGGCTGAAATCGCAGACTGGGTAGAAACTATTTGTCCGGTTTGTGGTGGCCCAGCTAAGCGTGAAACCGATACAATGCCGAACTGGGCGGGTAGCAGCTGGTACTATTTACGATATTTCGATCCACGTAATAACGAAGCCTTTGCGGCGGAAAACAAGCTTGCCTACTGGCAGAATGTTGACCTGTACTTAGGTGGAATGGAACATACGACACTGCATTTACTTTACTCGCGCTTTTGGCATCAATTCTTGTATGACCAAGGACTCGTGCCTACTCCTGAGCCATATGTATCTAGACGCGGTCAAGGGATTGTGCTTGCTGCTGATGGGACCAAAATGAGTAAAAGCAAAGGTAATATTGTTAATCCCACAGAGATAATTGATCAAGGGTATGGCGCAGATGCGTTGCGTTTAGCGATAGCTTTTCTTGCGCCGTATGATCAAACCACCCCCTGGAGTCCCGATGGCGTTGCTGGAACCTATAGGTTCCTCCAGCGTACATGGAATTTGACGCATGAGGTTGTATCTATGGATGCAACACGAGACGATTTTGAATCTGCTGAAATAGAAAAAGTAGTGCATAGTGCAATTGCAAAGGTAAGTATTGATCTACATCATATGCGCTTTAATACTGCGATAGCTGCCCTGATGGAACTATCTAATCAGTTGTATAAATTGCAAAAAGTTTGTAGTCGTCTGCAGTTAATAGATGCACTTGTTGTAATGATGAAACTGCTTGCGCCTTTCGCGCCACATATTGCCGAGGAGCTTTGGGCGATGCTTGGTAAAGAAGGATCCGTCCACAGGTCAGAGTGGCCTGTACATGATCCTGAACTTTTGACTGCAGATACGGTTACCGTTGTCGTACAAATCAACGGAAAAGTGCGCGCAGAACTCTCGTTGCCTTCTGGTAGTAATGAGGCTGACGTCGTTGAGCTGGCGCATAAGAATGAGAAAACTGCTCAATATCTTGGAGACAATCCTATTCGTAAAACAATTTATGTTCCTGACAAATTAGTAAATTTTGTTATATAAGAGCTTAAATTTTGGCTCTAACACTTGAGAAAAAAGTGTATGTGAGGTAGAGTACAGAGGAATAATAATTACAGGAGCATAATTACCTTATGGGTAAACCTAAGAAGCGGACTACTCCGCGCCGTACCGGTACGCGCCGAAGCCACCTGGTTTTGAAGTTGGCTCGAAAAGTTAACGCAAGCTCTCCAGTGAAGGCTTTCACAACTCGCCGCGAGAGTGGTAAGAAACTGTCTAAATAACAGCGAGGATTAACAACTTATGAGTGCCAATCGTCACCTTGGTCGTATCATTGTTTTACAGACTCTGTATGAGTATGATTTTCGCCGCGAATGTGGGGATGACGACTTGAAGCTCACTGACGTTCTCAAACGTAATATCGCCCGGTATAAAGATACTGTTGAAGACAAGGATTTTATTAAAACTCTTGTCAAAGGGATCGATGAGGAAGCTGAGAAACTAGATAAGCGCTTACAGCCAATTGCGCCAGAATGGCCAATAGACCAGATCGCGCGTATTGACCGGGCAGTTCTACGGCTCGCAGCCTACGAGTTGCTGCATAGTACTGACACGCCACCTAAAGTTATTATCAATGAAGCAGTTGAGCTAGCTAAAGCATTCGGCGGTGATAACTCCTCTAAATTCATCAACGGCGTACTTGGTACCCTACTTAAAGAAGAATCTGGAGACGAGGCCACTGATAAGAAAGCTGAGAAAGCGTAACTATGAAAAGACCTAAGCCTATGAAAGGCATAAAAGATATCAAGAAATTTGTTACCAACCGCCGTCCGGCAATTAGTGAGGTAGTGCGCGAGCCGACTGCTGGTGGGATAGTTTATCGTCGGAACAGTAAAAATAATCAGCTTGAAATATTATTGATTCAAGATGCTAAAGACCGCTGGACAATCCCGAAGGGTCATATCGAAGAAGGCGAAACATCGAAGGAGACCGCAGAACGAGAAGTACGCGAAGAAACCGGACTACAGATGATGACTGTTCAGAACTGGCTTGGTAAAATACATTTTCGTTATCGCCGAGTTAACAGCCTGGTCCTTATGACAACAGAAATTTTTCTGATTGCAGCCAAAGGTGATACAGACGATTTGACTCCTGAAGACTGGATGAATGGTATTAAATGGATGCCAGTAAATGAAGCACTAGATAAGATTGAGTATGATGATATTGGCAAACTAATATTGCTGGCTCTCAAAAAAATCAAGGAGCGTGAAAAGCGTTGATTGACTACACACCGTACAAACAATTTGCAGCAGATGTTCTTGATGTAGAGTTTAGGGACTGGGATTTATTACTCTTAGCCTTTACTCACCGTTCATATGTTAACGAACACAGAAAAACAGCAAAAGAGCACAATGAACGCATGGAGTTTTTAGGTGATGCTGTGCTCGAGCTCGTGGTTACTGAATTTTTGTATGAAAATTTTAACGAGCCGGAAGGTGTACTGACAAACTGGCGAAGTGCTTTAGTGCGTACAGAAAGCATTGGGACTGTAGCTAAAGCGAATGATTTTGCATCATTGCTGCGATTGAGTAGAGGCGAAAAACGGGGCTCAGAACGTGCTCGTGATCAAATACTTGCTAATACATTTGAATCCGTCGTAGGGGCTATTTATCTAGATCAAGGGTATGAAGCAGCAAAGAAATTTATTTCAGAAAAGCTACTCGTTACTTTGGATGGGATTTTAGAGTCTGGTTCGTGGATGGATCCGAAAAGCCGATTGCAGGAGCAAGTTCAAAGCCAGGACAGCTCAACTCCTGTGTACCGAGTTATAAAAGAAGACGGTCCCGACCATGACAAGACGTTTACTGTTGGCGTATTTGTAGACGGCAAATTATGTGGACAAGGAACAGGTCCAAGCAAACAAGCGGGTCAAGTTGCAGCTGCTGAACAAGCACTTCAAAATCTACAAAATGAAACACAACCAGCCACTACTTAGAAAGAAACAGCTGTATTTACTGCTCATGGTGATGCCATTGCCAGTAATGCTGATATTAGCGATTGTCAATGTTTTCATGCTTTTCATTATTACAAGTGATAATACACCTATGTATTTTTAAACTTCCTGCTTTCACTTGTGGGAATAATATGTGGATTTACACTCCTACTTTTGCCTTTATGGATATACCGGTATGTTTTAGTTTCGCGTGAAATAGAAAAGAGAAATTGACAACAGAGGTGCTTATCTGTAAAATATGCAAGTCAATAATCAATTAAGGGAAGGAAACTGAATGTTAGTCATTCGTATGCAGCGAACCGGCCGCAAAGGTCATGCTCAATTCCGCGTTGTCGTTCAAGACAGTCGCCGGACCCCTACTAGTGGAAAGATTGTCGCCCACCTTGGTCACTTCAATCCACATAGTAAAGAAATAAAACTAGATAAAGAGAAAACCAGCTTTTATTTAGAGCATGGCGCTCAGCCATCAGATCGTGTTACGCGCTTACTAAAAAACGAAGGCGTTAATCTTCCATCATGGGTTAAATTACCAACTGAACGCAAGAGAAGCACTCGTAATCCAGAAAAGCGTCGTAGCACAACCCCAGCTGAGGAAATTGAGGAAACCACCGAAGCTCCTGATGTAGAAGTACCCGCTGAGTCAAGCGAAGCAACAGAAGAAGCGATCACAGAAGAACCTCAGGTCGAAGACAAGTAATCTGCTATACTTTTACTACTAGTGTTTCACCAGTAAGGAGGATTTCAGATGTCAAACAGTATCGATCAGCAGTTCGTAGAATTCATAGTAAAATCTCTAGTTGAAAATCCGGATGCAGTTCAAATCGCACGTACAATCGATGAAAAAGGTGTACTTTTAGAACTTACAGTTGATCCTGGTGATTTAGGACGTGTCATAGGTAAGCGCGGGGCAACCGCACAAAGTCTACGTACGTTACTCCGAGCGCTGGGTACAAAAAACGATGCCAGATATAATTTAAAAATTGTAGACAACGGTGACGAATCATATAGTTCTTCACGCCAGAACGCAGATAAAACTACAGTATCTGACGCTGCACCTGTAACTGAGGATGCTGACAATAGTAGTCAAGATGAGAGCGACGTTGTAAGTAAAACACGTAAAGAATTAGACGATCTAGACGACCTTGATATATAATTTTAATCAGTCGTAAGACGTATCAAAACAAAAACTAAAGCTCATTGCGAGCCACCAACGGTGGGAGCTTTATGTGACAAAACAGCCCTGTAAGGGGCTTTTTTGTTTGTGATATAATATTATTGATGAAAATTCAAATAATTACACTTTTCCCTGATATGTTTACAGGGGTGTTTGGAACCAGCATGCTATGGAAGGCGCAGGAGATGGGCGCCGTTGAATATTCCATAGTCGATTTACGCCAGTTTGGTTTAGGTAAGCGCAAAACCGTTGATGATACACCATATGGCGGGGGAGATGGCATGCTGCTCATGATTGAGCCACTTGTTGAAGCTGTAGAATATGCAAAACAGCAGGACGCCGATGCTGAAGTTATATTACCGACACCCCGAGGCGTACGCTACAAACAGTCTGACGCAAAACGTTTAGCGGCCTCTCGAAATGGATTAATCATTATTTGTCCACGGTATGAAGGCTATGACGAGCGGATAACTAATTGGGTAGACGAGCAATTTTCTATCGGAAATTATGTTTTAACTGGGGGCGAATTACCGGCTATGGTTATAGTTGACAGCGTGGTGCGATTACTTCCAGGTGTTTTAGGCGGAGAACAATCGGTAGAGATAGAATCTTTTCAAAAAGATGATATGAATATTGAGTTTTCTCAATATACACGCCCTGAGAATTTCCAGGGTATTGAAGTTCCCTCAGTGCTACTCAGTGGCCATCATAAAGAGATTGAAAAATGGAGACATGAGGAGTCACAAAAAACACAGAAGGAAATTCAGTCATGACGGAACGAGGAGAAGTTGAACGCAGAAATGACAGACTGCGAGATCTTGAAGTAATTTCAGGACGTCAAGCCGAGTGGTTGACTGAGCAAATTACTATAAATCCATCAGAAGCGGCTTTATTTCGAGACGGATTAAATGTTGAAGTCGTAGAAGATAAAGATTTATTCTGTATTTTTCCGGCGCGAATTATCAGCAATGCATCCGAATCAAGGCATACTTTTGCCTATCATAAACCTACAATAGACGAATTGGTTAGTCGTTTTAGTTTACCCTATCAATTAACAGAAGGTGAGCTTTCCGAACTATATATAGGCACGGGTATTGCCGCAAAACTTTTAAAAAATGCAATTCAAGACACTAATTTAAAGCAAATGCAGCGGATGACTAATATATTGCTCGACCCCGACGCCATTTTCAAAGAAATACGCGCTAATGATACATTAAGCGACAATCATCGCACTAACATTATCCAAAGCATTATGCAGAGCGATGATAATCGCATAGGTAATATAAATGTGCTAAGGTTTGCATTTGGAATGGTGTATCGACGAGCAGGGGAAGTGGAGGATTTGGGTAGTAATTTACGACAAACCCGCGTAATGCTTCAGTTCCGACAAGGACTAGTTGAGACGCTTTTACACCGACCAGATTACATAAAACTGGGTAAATTTTTTCAGAAAATTACAGACGACTTTGACAGAAAATTTGATATCGAGGGTGAATTTATAGGTGAGAAAGTTTTTGCTGATGCGACCGGAGAATTTGAACTAGCAGCATGTTTCCCGATGTCTGCAAAAGAACTACAAAAAATATTAAAGATTGTAAGATAATTGCAGCTCTAAAATTTGATAGACCGAATTAAGGTATACTGCTTGTAGTAAGGAGGGTGCTATGTTCAGAATAAAACCTGTTTATGCTCATTGTGATCTGATGTGTGGTGTGTATGACCCAGCTCAGGCTCGAATTGAGGCGCAGTCAGTATATAACGCTATAAAAAAATACCATGAATCGGAGGATGAAGTTTTCAGACAGCGAGCAATACTTATTAAAGAGAAGCGTGCTGAGATATGTAAAAAACACATTTGGGTATTGTGGACTGATTATTTTAAACCAGAGCACGTTGAAGCACACCCGGAATTACATGATTTAGTATGGCGGGCAGCCAAAGCAGCCAGCGACGTCAAAAAATCTGTATTATTATCAGATGCTGAAAAACTTATTGAGTTAATTGACGAGATAGGTACCATTTTTTCTAATACAAAAAGCGGCTCTTATGACTACGAATCAATCAAGAAAAATATGGAATCTCAAGCTGTTTGATGAAACCGCTACTGTATGTAAGGCGTATAGAGGGTGACAGCATGGCGCCAACGCTTTTGCACGGACAAATTATCCTAGCAAGCAGAGTTCTGCAGCGTTATCACATTGGAGACATTGTTTTGGTTCAACATAGGGGATTGGATAAAATCAAGCGAATTACTGACGTTTCAGAAAAAGGAGTATTTCTTGAAGGCGACAATCCTTCTCAGAGTACAGACAGCCGATCTTTTGGCTGGATTAAGAGTCCGGCTATAGTTGCAAAACTTATTTGGCCTCAGCTGCGCTAGTGTTATCGCACGTTGGGCAGTTATATTCTTCTTGCTCAGTGGCGATCCAACGTCTGGCGGCCATTTTCCATGGTTCAAAATCATGATATGCCACAAGATCAGCTAACGAACGCAGAATCCATCCGAGAATACCGTACATTCGAAATTTACCCCAGAGCACGGCCGCCCACTTAGAACCTGCAGGAAACACATAGATTGGCTTTTTAGCAATGTATGGATCAGGCTGATTATGTTCAGCCATTGATTTTAGATACTTAGCAACATATTTAGCATCGTGTAATGCGGTTTGTGCCATACCGCTGTAGGGTGTATCTGCGTTGTCGCCAATTACAAATATTCCTGGTTCATGCTGTAAGTATTGGTTAACCCGTACTTTACCTTGTCCGGTGAGCTGGAAACCATTTTTTTTAAAGAAGGGGTTATTCATAACACCTGCTGTCCATATCACAGTATGACTTCGGATTGCTTTGTCGTGAACCATTAAGGCGTCAGCTGTTTGTGCTTGAACGGAAGATTTTATATATATTCGTACTCCTAGTTTTTTCAATCTTCGCTTAATCTGCCAAGATATATCTTTAGGCATTCGTGGCAATAGTCGTGGAGCGGCTTCTATCAGGTCAACATGAAAAGATCGTTCACGTATGCCATGGTGCTTCATGACTGATTTTATGTAAAAACCCAGAGCGCCTGCCAGTTCAATCCCCGTAGGTCCACCACCAACAACGACATAGTTGTGTTCTGGTTTATCATTTTTTAGTAGTTGCTCATGAATATGCTTTTTCAGCTTTTCTGCACCATGCACTGTCTTAATACTGTAGGAGAGCTCTTTAAGCCCACTAATTCCAAAGTAATTAGTCTGTACACCCATAGCCAGAATGAGGCTTTCATACGCAATGGTATGGCCTACAAGAGTTGTAGCCTCGTGGTTACTGCGATCGAGTTTTATAACTTTGTCTTGGATAATTCGAACTGATTTACCTTTGAATATATGATCTAGGGGAATACTAGAGATCATACGTTTGCCGCCCGTCGCTGTCTTATAAAGAGTTGGATAATATCTGAAACATGTACGTTCAGATATTAGCGTTATACGAAAACGTGGATCATCACATAGATCCAGAGCAGTTTTGATACCACCAAATCCGCCACCGATTATTACTACTGAATGTTTTTTCATTTTTATTCTATTTTACTGCCTATATCATACCACATAGCATTACTTTTTATGATAAGCTTAAGGGGTATGTCAGAAATCAAAACTAAACTTCCCTTAGCCGGATTCAAGGGCGGTATTGCTGAAGATACAGCAATCAAAGAAGAATATTCTCACGATGCTAGTATGTTCGAAATTGTTCCAGAAACTGTCGTCTTTCCTAGAGACACAAAGGACGTCGAAACACTCGTAAAATTCGTTAACAATGAACGCAAAGAGCGGAACAAATCTATCTCTATTACTGCTCGATCAGCCGGTACCGATATGAGTGGTGGTGCAATCGGTGAATCAATTGTTATGAGTATGACGCAGCATTTCAATAGGATACACCGCGTAACAGCTGCTCAGGCTAAAGTTCAACCGGGTGTGTATTATAGAGATTTTGAGAAGCAAACACTCAAGCACGGTGCACTACTCCCACCTTACCCAGCATCAAGAGATCTATGTACTGTTGGCGGAATGGTGGCAAATAACTCAGGCGGTGAAAAGTCGCTACAATATGGTAAAACTGAAAAATTTGTAGAAGAGCTCCAAGTTGTATTTGCCGACGGAAATACCTACACGGTGAAACCGCTCACGGGTCAAGCATTAAAGCATAAACTTGCTCAAAAGGATTTTGAGGGACGGCTTTATAAACAGGTATTTGATTTAATAGAGGCTAATTATGATGCCATCAAAGCAGCTAAACCCAAGGTATCAAAAGATTCTACCGGATATCATATATGGAATGTATGGGACCGTGATACTGGTATCTTTGATATGACGCAGTTAATTGTAGGCTCCCAGGGTACACTTGGTTTAGTTACGGATATTACCTTTAGGCTTGTTCCAGCACCAACACACTCAGGCACTTTGGTGGTTTTTTTAAGGGATATTCGGCAGCTGGGAGACATCATTAATGAGGTTTTAAAACATAAACCTGCAACTTTCGAGGGGTTTGATAATTACACCCTTATGCTTAGTTTTAAACTTTTTTACTATTTTCATACCACCTTAGGATGGAAGGGTATGATGAAACTCGGTATCCAGTTGCTTCCAGATGCACTATTACTTTTCCGAGGCATTCCGAAAATGGTTTTACTTGTAGAATTTAACGGTGCTACGGCAGGGGAAGTAGCCGGTCGAGTGAGGGGACTACGGGTTGACCTAAAACCATTCGACAGTTTCGAGAGTTATGAAGAAGATCCAGATGAATCTTCCTCTCAAAAATTCTGGATTATGCGCCGTCAAAGTTTTAATCTTCTGCGGAAGAAGGTAAAAGATAAGCACACCGCGCCTTTCATAGATGACCTTGTTGTTAATCCAGAGCATTTGCCGCAGTTTTTACCGAAGTTAAGAAAAATTTTAAACAAATATAAATTACTGGCTACAGTAGCTGGTCACATGGGTGATGGGAATTTTCATGT
>JBBQYC010000016.1:0-18626 GCA_038209015.1 Saccharimonadales bacterium (SeqCode) | reverse complement strand
TTGGAGGGTCCAGTGGGACTCGAACCCACGACACCCTGCTTAAAAGGCAGGTGCTCTAACCGGCTGAGCTATGGACCCTCGTCGGCGCATAATACTTTGGTAGCAACTTCGCCGACAAAACAAGTTTGTTCGACAAAGCCTGCCACCAAAGAAAGTCGCCTCCTCTCGCTTTTTCAAACAACAGGCTAACTGCTTGGTTTGAAAAACCGTATGGCTGCATTTGCAACAGGGGAACTTTAGCAGATTACCTCTGTATTTTCAAGTACGGTGCTACTTGTGGTCGTGAGTCGGGCGCGCCGTTAGTATCATAAGTACCAATTGCAGAATAACGGCGAACAGAATTATAACATCATCAGCATTCATAAATGTTCTGGCAATCGGATCAGTTTTTAGCTGATTAACGACACTCGTAGAGAGCAATGGTAAAACCAATATAAAAGCCATGAAACTATTCCCTAGGTGGGGTAAAAATTGCAGTATAAATTGTGCCGTTGGCATGCTTTTACGCATTAACCATAGTGTTATTAGTATCGGTGCTATAAAAACTCCAAGTTGAATTAGATGCATATTGTCACCTGAAGATATGTTGATATACCCCCCATTATCGTTAATAAACTGCGACATAACATAACTACCGGTTACAGCAATGAACAATGCCGATGAATGCACGCGTAGAACAAATGCGAGAATAAATAAGCCGACGGCCATTAGTAAAAACAGGACAAGAGGTGACATACATTCATCATACCGATGCGAATGCTAAAATGCTACTGCTTCAAGTTCGGTTATTCTTGTTTGAAAACCCAGCCTATCAATAGATCCTGCAGGTAATTCTAAAACATATTTAGCAGCACTTTCTGAACAAAACTCATTTGGATATGTTTCCGGAGATACGTTACGCTCCATATGGACAACGCTACCATCTGCGCTAATCCATACGATATCAATGGAAAATTTCATGTCTTTCATCCAGATACATGCATCGGTGTTGTTTTCATAGATAAATAACATCCCTTGGCTACCGCCGAGGTTATCACGACCAGACAGTCCAGCCGTTCGCTCCCCTGCATCATCAGCCACATCAACCCTGAGTGTATGTCCGCCTATCCGTATATTCGATTTACTTGAGTCATACTGCAGTACATACCATGCAACTGATGAGCCCACCATTAATACAACTATTAAAGATATAAGAAGTGAATATTTATGCCCCAACCCGGTCGCGCTTTCTTTTGCCTTTTGCATTTTGCTCTACGTATTCAATAATTTTCTCTGCAACATTACGGCCGGTTACTGGTTCAATGCCAAAACCAGGACTTGCATTTACCTCAAGCACTAGAGGTCCTCGGTTTGAGCGCATCAAGTCAACACCGCATATAGACAATCCCATGGCTTTGGCTGCTTTTTGGGCGGTTTTACGTTCTTCTAAAGTAAGTTTTATGGCTTTACCTTCGCCACCTTGGTGTAGGTTGGATCGGAAATCGTCATCGAGACTTTGTCGCTTCATGCTGGCCACAACCTGACCGCCAACCACAAAGGCGCGAATATCGGTACCGGCAGATTCTTTAATAAATTCTTGTAGCAAAATGTTGGTTCCGTCATCGTCCATAACGTAAAACGACTGCAAAACAGACTTGGTTGTTTTCTTGGTTTCTGCCAAAACAACGCCATTACCATGTGTTCCACGGGCAAGTTTGATAATAACCGGCGTACCACCAATATCTTCGATTAAATCGTCAAGGTTACTTGTAACGCCACGGGAGAAAACCGTTTTCGGAATACCCACTCCGGCACGAGATAATAGTTGCATGCTACGCAGCTTGTCGCGTGATCGAACTAATGCAATCGAGCTTGTAGTAGTGAAAACACCCTTCATCTCAAACTGACGCACAATTGCGCTTCCATATCGGGTATATGAAGAGCCGATGCGCGGGATTATGACGTCTACATCGCTCAAATCCTTACCTTCGTGGTTGACGATAGGATTGCTTTTTTCGATGGTTGCAAAACACTTGGTATAGTCGATTACTTCAACATTATGACCGCGCTTCTCTGCTTCCTGCTTAAGCCGCTTAGTCGAATAGTTACCAGGTCCTTTTGATAAAATTGCAATTTTCATAGGGTTACTCCTCACCTTACGCACTCGCTTTATTCACGTCAACTAAAAAACCGTGTTTTCTTAAAAATCTCCGGCCTATTAACATTTCTCGTTTCATGGCACTTCGGTCAGCTAAATTCATACGTATTGGGTAGTTGTCACCCCTGATGGTAATGTTCGTATTAATAAAGTAACGCATTTGTTCACCGTTGCTGTTGGTAACCTTAAGAACCTGGAATTTATACACACGTATCGTCGTTTCCGGGTGGTCAAATGGTGAAAATTCTATGTATTTACGACCATTTTCAATTCCTTCTAATACCTTGCTGCAATGCAACGATCCTGAATAAGCCCCCGTATCAACCTTTGCAGTCACGGTGCCAACGGCTGGGTAGTTAGGAAAACTAACATTTTCCAGGATACCTAGTATCTTATTATCAGGAATATTTGTCTTGTTTGACATAACAGCTATATTATAGCATAGTTAGAGATAAAGTCAACTACTGAGCGGTACGAACTCGCATATAAGCAAGCACTATCGCCCCTATAAGTATGACTACCAAGGCTATCATCATAGGTATGAATCCTGTTTGAGTGCGGATTCGTTTATGTTTATGCATACATATAGTATTTATGAAGATAAAGTCGGTTGCAAGTTATTTAAAAAATCCGGACTTTTTTTCGCTGCTAAATGCTTCCAATAACTCTTTTTGTTTTTTAGTGAGCTTAGTAGGCGTATCAACAATAATTGTTACTATGTGTGCGCCTCGGGTTTCACGCCGTAAATGAGTAACACCATGACCTGACAGTTTGAAATCTGTACCACTCTGGGTACCAGCCGGAATTTTCATGGTAACCGGACCATCCACCGTTTCCACTTCTATATCTGTACCGAGCGCTGCTTCTACCATAGTGATGTGTTCTTCACTCAGGACAAGATCGCCTTCCCGGGTGAACTTTTTATGCGGTTTAACGCGGATATTTACGTATAAATCACCCTTGAGACCGTTGGCTATGGCTTCTCCACGCTCACGTAAACGAATCGTGGCGCCGTCTTCGATACCTGCTGGTATCTTGAGCTTTACTTCTTGCTTATGACGCTCAGTTCCACTGCCATTACAGACAGTACAGACTTTTTCTGGAATTTTCCCGCGCCCAGAACAGGTCGGGCACACGGTAGCTTGTTGAATGTTGCCGAAAATTGTCTGAGTGACGCGGGTTACCTGGCCAGAACCCTTGCATTCATCGCACGTTTTTAGTTCATAGCCTGGCTCAACAGTTTTGCCCGTGCAGTGCTCGCACGTGTCTTCAATATTAAGACTTAGCGTTACTTCAGTCCCAAATACAGCTTGCTCAAAACTAATCTCCACATCTGTCTCAACGTCACGACCGCGAGCTTTCTGATGTGACCTCGAACGTTGCTGTCCACCGAAAAAGCTGCCGAATATGTCGCCCAGTCCTAAGTCGCCAAAATCAAAATGCACTTCTTGCCCGCCGCCGCCACCAAAACCACCAAATCCAGCAAACGGATCACCGCCGCCAGAACCGTTACCGCCTATGCCAGCGTGCCCGAACTGATCATAGCGTTGCCGCTTTTTGTCGTCCTTTAAGACATCGTAGGCTTCATTTACTTCTTTGAATTTAGCTTCTTCACCACCCTTGTCAGGATGATGCTCAATAGCAGCCTTGCGAAATGCTTTTTTTATCTCATCCGCACTAGCATCTTTATTGACGCCCAAAATTTCGTAATAATCTCGTTTGCTCATATTCGTATTATTCTACCGAAAATTAGCACTGAATACCAGAGAGTGCCAATTATTTTTTCTTAAATAAGTCTTCCCCAAGATGTTTTTTTAACCGAGCTCGAATACTCCCGTCATGACGACCCAATTTTGCCGCTAATTTCTTGACTGTCTTTCCTTCCGACCAGCCAGTCAACAGCAGTTCATCTTCAAGCTTTTTCCATGGTTTATAGGCATTTGGGTATTTTGAGCGCATTTTCTCAAGTTTTGTTGTCCAATTTTTTGGTTCTTCGTCTTTCATTTGCGTACGTTTTTGAATATACGGTTCCTCGAGGTGAGCATGTGCCTTGGCATGGTTTTTGGAAAGATCTCTCAAATATTCATCTAACTGGTGTGCCTGTTCATGCATCAAAAGAGCTGTTCTGTTCAAACCGCCCAAACTAAGCGTATCAAGGCTGCGCACGCGAGATAATGCAACGTAACCCATCCCTGGTGTGAAGGCTTTTGATAAGTCTATGTGAGCGGCATCAAGTGTCATACCCTGGCTTTTATGTACAGTGATGGCCCATGCTAAACGGAGTGGAATCTGTGCTAGTCCGGCAACTTTCTTCTCCCCATCACGCATTTCCCACGCTGCTGGTTCTGCTACGACTCGGCGCCCTTGTTTTGTCTCTATGACCGGATAACCAGTATCTTTTTCAAAATCAATAACCGTACCGAGCGTTCCATTGACATATTTTTTCTCTGGAGAGTTCTTAACAAACATCACAAATGCTCCAAGTTTTAGTTGGAGTACATCAGGAGCTAAACAAGACCGCTGTAATGCTTCGACAGCTCCGCGTTGGCCAGTTGTCGTCATCTCAAAACTATGCATGTCGCCATCCATCTCTTCTAGCCGAGCCTGATTCACTTTATCTACATCGATATTAGTTGTGTACAACTCCGTTACCGGATCATCAAACGGCGTCCGAGCGCGTTTGCGAGCCAAGAGCGCTTCTGCGTGTCGGCGGCGCACATCATTACTGCGCAACGCGGTCAATATATTCAGCAACTCATCATCGGCTTGGCGATGCTGCTCTTCAAGATAGCAAATAATTGGATCGAGTTCATCCCATACGTTAGCATCCGTGATAAAGCCTCCCGGACGCGAATCGCGGCGATTAACTGGTGGTAACTGGTAAAAATCACCGCTTAAGATCACCTGGAGGCCACCGAACGGTTCATGCACGCCACGAATTTGACGGCACACTTCATCAACCATATCCAGCCGGTAATCATGCAGCATCGAAACTTCGTCAATAATCAAAACATCGGCATCCATGATTTGATCTTGACGAGTTTGGCTGAGATCCTGGATATGCCGTTTACTAAGCTGGTCTGCGATACCAATTCCTGCCCATGAATGAATAGTATTACCACCCAAGTGCGTTGCGGCTAGTCCTGTCGAAGCAGTAACAGCTACATTCTTGCCCGCCCGGCGAGCCTCGCGGATAAAACTGTTGAGAACGTAAGTTTTACCGGATCCAGCTGGACCAGTTAGAAATATTGACTGTCCGGCATCTAAAATAGCGAGGGCGGTGGTTTGTTTCACGTGTCTAGTGTAGCGGTATTACGCTGCGTGCCAAATTAATTTGCGGGTTTATTGTATTTTTGCAGCTGATAAATAGCGATTCCTATGACTACGAGGGCCAGAAAACCGAGTGCCGCGTAGCCCAAGTGTCGGAGCTGGTACAGCACGGATGCAACGGCAACACTTAAACCCCACATGACGACAAAACGCCGTTTGATAGCGATACCCAACAACATGAAAAATACTTGCTCTAGCAAGAGCCACCAGCCGTACAGCCCACCCGCCAATCCGGCCAGTGCCTGAAAAGTAAGGGGAATGGTAGCTACAGCCAGCATGAAATATAAATAACTATCGCTCGTTTTTATATCCGACAGGACGTAACGCCAAGCGGCAAAACCGGCAAACGCGAGTGCGACCATGTGGGTATACGCCTGTAGTTCTGAGATTCCAGCAATACCCATCGCCCACATAATAGCCAAGACTATGATGGCTACGGCCGATTCCCTGAAGCCTTGTGCCATATGCCTCCAGTAATGGAGTAGTGTAAAGCCAGCTAGTGCCAGAGAGACAGGCATCGGCCACGTACTGTCGCCATACACAAACACCCATGCAGGCGCTATAAACGCAGTTAGCAATGCAACTTGTGTTGTTTGTTCGGTGATATAGCGATCGCTTTTTGTAAGTGCTACAAACCGCCTGCTGACTATATACATCCCCACAGCCATACAGCTGCTCGCACCTAAGAAATATGCCAAAATATTCGTATTATCTGCCGGTCTCATGAGAGAAATAAGCCCCAGCTGCGCAAGCGCCGGCACAAGTGCAAGAACATCTCCCTGCTTTTCTACATACCACGCAGTTATGCACGTTAGGAGTAGTAATACTCCGGTGATAGCGCTTGTGTGCAGCTGGCTGTTATCTGCTGCTAGTGACACAAAGACGGCTATCGTTGCCGCCACGCCGTAGCCAATGACATATGAAATACTCGCTGATCGTGCATATTTAGCGAGTGGTACTTTACTAGATGCAAACATCGCCCCGCGACCGATGGCTCTTGAGATCAGTAAGCAGACAGTAATGAGTACGTACATCCATGCATACTGGGCGGGGGTCCATACATTTCCGCTGGTTAACCCGCCAAGACCTAACGGTAGCAGCATCCAGAGAACCATACTCAGCCAACGGTTCAAATCACTACGGAAACGTATAGCCAGTAAGATGTTATACGCCAGCGCGAGGAGAACTGCGAGGTATAGTAGCGGGTCAGTAAATGCCCGTACCACCGCAAAAGATACAACCAAACCAGAAATAACCGGCCAGGCTATGTCTTCTTTATCAACCGTGCTCAAACAATATAAAATAACCGCCATGAGGCTAAACATAGCTATCGCTACTGCTGGCGATGTAAATAGTATGGTCACCAAGGTCACAACGATGTGCACCAGGACCAGCCCGCGTTCTGAGTCACCAACATAAGCCGGTCGGCGCAGTTTAATGATTGCAAAGGCAAGTAGCTGAAGAACCAATGAAGCAATTACTAAAAGCGCAAGGTTGGTAGTAGTAACTGATTTCAAGAAATACAAACCAAACACGAATGGCAGAATCATCCAGTAAAGTGATGCGAGTATATAGCTGTCACTCGTGCGCGTTTTGAGCCAAATCAGCACCGTGGACGCACATAAAATGAGCAGCGTCGCTACAAGTAGGCCAGCGTTGCGGAAGATAAATAACACCGAAACGAGACCAGAAATCATGAGAACAAATGCAAAATTGCGTGCAAAATCAGTAACTTCTTTAAACAGCCAAACTCCCGCACTCTGAGCTGCCACCAGTCCGAGTAGTATTAGTCCTGTTAATATCCCGTCGTTTGATAAAGAAAATGTCATGCTGACAATTCCTGCCAACAATGAAACATGTGCTGCAATTATGTTTGATTGTTTCGCATTATGAGCACTACTCCTGACAGCCTGTAACGCATAGTAGAGCGCAGCAAGCAGCAGCGTCACACCAAACTGTCCGAATCCTTGCGCAGGTATGATGACTGATGACACGACAATTGATAACGGTAAGAATAACTGACTACTGACGTGCGATGATTCTTTGAGATCATCCCATAGCTTGGTGTTATAGCTGACGACTTGCAGTAGTATTCCTAAAACTGCGAGCATCCATCCGAAGAAATAGATCGGTGCTTCAATAATAGCCACACTCGATTCAAAGAGTGACAGCAGCGTAAACATGAAAATGTAGTTTAGCAGTGGTTTTCGAATTCTAAACAGAGCATGTGCGTACATTCCAAGACATAGTAAAGAAGTCGCAAACCACACCGCCTCTGCTTGATATTGCAAAAAGTTATAAGCTGCCACGCCGACAAGTGGCGTGATGGCGATTCCCATACCTGCAAATGTCAGTCCCGCTGGCTTCAAGGCTGCTTTATTGTTTGATAACCAAAGACCTAAATAATAGAGGGAAACGGCAACTAACAAGACTAAAATTGTTTTTACCAAACCATGTGCCGTAGATAAACCAACAAACAGTCCTACCGATGAAACGAACAAGAAAGCGCCAAAATAGAGCAACAGTGTAATGTTGTCTAGTTTGGGTGATGAAGGCTCAATTGCACTGAATGCTTGATTACTGACGACACCTGGCTGGTCAATACGAGACTGCGCATAAGCTGTAGGGGTCATCTCATAGCCCGCATCGCTAACCGTACTAGTCTCAGGCTGCTGGCTCCATTCGGCTTGCTCAGCGGAAGATATAAGTCCCTGCGCCTTGATATCATCCAACATTTTCGTAATGAGTTTTTTCTCTGCAGCACTCTTAGCTACACCGGAATATCCTTTTATAAAGCTGAACCATTCGTAATTACGCTGTTGCAGCAGATGAGTTTCACGCCAACTTCGGGTTTGGCTTTTTTTGGCATCTCTATCGGATAAATACCATATCAGTATTCCAAGAATGAGCAGAAATAACAGAAATCCCAACGTTAAAGCTCCTTATGCTTTAACTATACATCAAAATAATAAAACGTAGGTAAAAAGAACGCCCGTTTTCACGGGCGCTCCAATCGATAAGACCTTACCGCTACTTATCTTCTTTTTTGTCTTCGTCAATCACTTCGCCTTCTACGGGCTCGTCTTTTTTGATTTTTTTATCATCGCCATCTTGTTTACTTTCATCATCATCTTCTTTGGCTGCTTCTTCGTAGAGTTTAGCGCCAATCGGCATGATTTTATCATTCAACTCTTTAGCGGCTGCTTCAAGCGCGTCTTTCTCGGCTTTTTCATCTGTAACAATTTTTTTGGCGGCATCAATGGCTTCATCCAATGTCTTTTTGTCTTCATCGCTAATTTTTTCACCGTTATCATTCTTAAGCTTTTCTGCCTGGTAAACAGCGGTGTCAAGAATATTACGTGCTTCAATAGATTCACGCTTTTTCTTATCTTCTTCTGCGTGAGCTTCAGCGTCCTTAGCCATTTTCTCAACCTCAGTTTTATCTAAGTTACCGCTGTTTTGGATTGTGATGCTCTGCTCTTTACCTGAACCTTTGTCTTTTGCAGTCACATTCAAGATTCCATTGGCGTCAAGGTTAAACGTTACTTCAATCTGTGGTATACCACGTGGTGCCGGCGGAATGCCGTCTAATACGAAACGACCAAGGCTCTTGTTGTCGGCAACCATTTCACGTTCACCCTGCACAACATGGATCTCAACCTGCGGCTGATTGTCTGCGGCTGTACTAAATGTCTCGCTCTTACTGGTCGGAATAGTCGTATTGCGTTCAATCAGCTTGGTAGCAACGCCTCCAAGTGTTTCAATACCCAGGCTCAGTGGTGTGACATCAAGCAGCAACACATCCTTAACGTCACCCTGGAGTACGCCTCCTTGAATCGCAGCGCCGATTGCTACGACTTCATCTGGGTTTACGCCCTGCATAGGATCTTTGCCAAAAATTTGCTTAACCTTTTCCTGAACGGCCGGCATACGGGTCATACCACCCACCAGAACTATAGCGTCGATTTCGCTGGCTTTTATTCCGGCATCTTTCATTGCTTTTTCGCACGGAATTGCGGTCTTATCTATCAGTTCGCTGACTAAACTTTCCAGTTTGGCGCGGGTGAGTTTCATTTCAAAATGCTTCGGACCATCAGCATCAGCAGTCAGGAACGGCAAGTTGATAGCAACTTCTGCAGTGGTAGAAAGCTCAATCTTAGCTTTTTCTGCTTCGTCGCGCAGCCGCTGCATAGCGGCATTATCTTCACGAATATCAATCCCGTGTTCTTTCTTGAATTCATCAGCAAAATAATTGACGATGACACGGTCAAAGTCTGCACCACCCAAGTGTGTGTCACCATTCGTCGACTTCACTTCAAAAACTCCGTCACCGAGCTCAAGGATAGATACATCGAAGGTACCTCCACCAAGGTCGTACACGGCAATTTTCTCGTCTTTCTTATCAGCTTTATCCAGTCCATACGCTAAAGCAGCCGCAGTTGGTTCGTTGATAATACGCTTTACTTCAAGTCCTGCAATTTTACCTGCATCCTTAGTAGCCTGGCGCTGGGAATCATCAAAATACGCCGGTACGGTAATAACTGCTTCTGTAACTTTACTGCCAGTAAACTTTTCGGCGTCAGTTTTGAGTTTTGCCAGAATCATAGCGCTAATTTCTTCCGGACTATATTCTTTATCGCCCATTTTAACCTTGGTTGAATTACCGCTTTTAACTATCTCGTACCCCATTAACTTCAAGTCGCGTTGGACTTCTTTGTCATCAAAATTTCGTCCAATTAGACGCTTTACTTCATAAATTGTATTCTTTGGATTCGTTACCTGCTGGCGGCGGGCAACCTGGCCAACAAGCCGTTCTCCATTCTTATTTACGGCTACGACGCTTGGCGTTGTGCGATTTCCTTCGCTATTAGCGATAATCTCAGCCTTACCAGCCTGCATAACTGCCATAGCTGAGTTGGTAGTTCCAAGATCAATTCCTATAATTTTACCCATGTTATTCTCCTATTCGATTAGTTTCTAGTAGTGTCTCTCGTACAAGTGGTACATACAGCAACATATAATCTGTTGATGTATGTATTCCGTCGATGATATCGCTTAGTAAATCAAATCTATCGATATCTCCATCTAGAAACAAATTTTGTTGAGCTTATGATAGCTCTTCAATCAATATTTCCAGACTCCCCCTTTATTGGCAATGTACTATTTAGAGTGCTAAAACAATTTTATCATACAAAAGTTGGCAGTCTAATGTCAAGAGTGCTAATAAATAATCATTATAATCTATTAATTTCTGGAATTTTCGTGAGTTTCATCTGTTAAATCATTCATATGCCATGCCTGTGCATTATTCTTCTTGGTTGTAGTTACATCTTTATGGTGCTGGGCTAATGTTTCTACGTGTACTTTTTCATAACTATCAACCTGCTCAGCCTGAAACTGCTCTATATAAAATACGGCTGCTGCTATCACGCCTATTGTCATGCTAAGAATAAACTTGCTCCAATCCCACAGCCCGCCGCCTTCAGTCAAAAGTACCGTAAACGTATTAAGGGCAAAAGGAAAGGATATGAAGATAACGAGTAGTGCAGTTGCTGCTTTCCAGCTACGAGGTATATGATCGAGGATCATTTGAACGAACATAATAGAATACTATCACGAATATATCAGCACAACTGATGAGCAGAAGAACAAATTATTTGGTGTGTACACGCACCATAGCGTGGCGAATCACATCACCGTTTACTGTGTAGCCAGCCTGGAGTTCTTCAGATACGATTTCTGTAACCCCGTCCCCGTCCTCCATACTTACGGCTTCATGAATTTCAGGATTAAATAGTTCGCCAGTAGTTGCTATTCTCTCTACGCCCATATCTTTGAGTGTTTTTTGGAATTGCGATACTACCCCTTGAACGCCTTTTACGTAATCGTTTTTTTCTAGTTCTTTAGGAACATGGTTTAAAGCGCGCTCGAAGTTATCAATAACAGGCAGCAAATCCTTAACTACCGAGGATTTGACGATGGTTTTAAGTTCAGCTATCTGCTCATCATAACGGCGACGCAAATTCTCTGCATCTGCCCGTTCTCGCTGCAAGGCCAGAGTTAAATCATCTAACTGCTGCTGAAATTGGTGGTCTTTTTTAGGTGTCTTTTTATTTTTGTCCATAAAGTGCCCTTTCTAAAGACTCTCCTGCAAAACTCACTAGTCCCATTACATCTTTGTACTGCTGCCGAGTCGGACCCAGTACTCCGATATAACTGTGGTCACTATAAGGGCTACGGAACCGGCTAATGATAAGGCTAGCGCCTGCACTGCGGCCAACTGGGTTTTCCTGGCCAATATAAACACTGAGCGGCTTGTTTGGCGCAGCTTCTCGCAGCCATGGCTCAAGGTTATCTAGCAGTGTTGCTACTTGCTGAACTTGGCCGTTATGCATAAATTCAGGTTGCCCAAACAAATTGGACAGACCGCTCATGTACAGTTGCTGATCAATGGTAGCGAGACCTAAGTTATGAGTGAGCTCAACCAGCGTATCAACGGCATTTCTTATAGTTCGTTCAGGTAAGCCGCCGCTATCCACACGAGCGGTTAGTGCTTTTTCCCCGCGCATTTCCCTGCTGGATGATGTTTCATTGGAGAGTTGGTTGACATAATAACGATAGCCCTTGTCAGTCGGAATTCTACCGGCACTGGTGTGAGGTTGGTGAATCAGCCCGCGTTTTTCAAGTTCTACCATTTCAGAACGAATAGTTGCGGACGACACGTTGAATACTTTCGCCAGCAAACTAGAACCCACCGGGCTAGCGACTTCAGCATGCTGTTCAACTATGGCACACAATATCTTCTGTTGACGTTCCGATAATCCACTTATTTCCATACGCGAATTATACTAATTTAGCAGTCATGAATCAAGAGTGCTAACAGGTAAGGAGATTATTCGACGTTTTCGATATCATCGATGATTTTGCTCGTATCAGGGCTAAAGAATTCTTCAAATGCCTGCATAATAGGATTGAATCGTTCATCGTCACGGCCAATAACTGAGTATCGTGGTTCGCTGTGTTCTTCGTGTTCTGGTACAAGTACGGAGTCAGGGTCTAATAACGTTCCAACTTGCGCTTGATGCTCGGTCTCTATTTCAAGCTCGTCGTCACGGCTATGAATACTTACCGTTAAGGCTATGCCTTTTTCTGCTAATCCAGTTTCTACTAACTCGTTTTGACTGAGTTCGCGGCCGCCGAACTTCGATACAAGTGAGCCCTCATTGACATACTTGAGGTTACATATAGAATTTACGGCTTCTTCGTATGAGCCGACCGGCTTCATATGCGCCACAATAACAGTGCCGTTTTCTAATTCTTTTGGGACGCTATTTGTGTACTGGTCGTTTTTATTCCAGAGCCCTACGCGCTGAAGTGTTTCGGCAAATCGCCCGCCAAGCGTTTCGGCTTTTTCGCGTCGATCTTCGCGGCCAGCTTGACGTTTTTGTTGTTCTTCATCAACTTTTTGCGTGTGTGTCTGTTGGTGTTTAGCCAACGTCTTGTCTATATGAGCACCTAATCCGAGTGACTGCATTGTATCCCACCAATTTACATGTTTATGCTTACATTTTGGAGAAGTTCGGACAAATTTGCAAGTTATTAGTTGGCGTGGAGCCAGTTTTCAGTTTCGTACAGCAACGAATTAAGGACTGCCTCGAGGTCCTTATCGCTGCGGTGGTCATCGCCATGAGCGATGCGATCAAGTATTTTCTTTGCGCGCGCAACTTCATCGTTGATGACGATAAATACATCTTCGCTATCAAGCGCATACTGGTATATTCGTAGCGCAGTCTGCAAACGTCTTCGCAGTTCTTGGTGCGGCATCGTGCCTCGGCCCTGGAGTCGTTTCAGCCATTCCTCAAAATTTGGGGGAATCAAAAGCACAACCTTCGCGTCAGGATGAAGCTCTAGGAGTTTCATCGCCCCGCCTATATCAATATCCGTAATCGCGGTCTTGTGGCTTTCATGGGCTTTTTTAAGCTCCCGAATACTCATGCCTGAGACTTGCTGGCCGTGAATAATCTCAGCCTCTAGCATCTCACCATCTTCTAAGGCCTGGAGCATTTCTTCTTCGGTTTTGAACCAATATTCGACACCGTTTTGCTCAGTTTGACCATTATTAATTCGCGGCTTTCTGGTTGTGTCAGAGACAACAAAGTAGTAATCACCTGAGTTAACCATTTCATGTATGAGCGTATTGCGCCCAGTTCCGCTCGGAGCGAGCAATAAAATAAGCTTCGTTTTCTGTAAGAATTTCTGGTGTTCAGCGCTTGGCAAGTAATCTGTCAGTAAACGCTGGAAATAATCTAGTTTTATTAGTTTGTTTTCCATGTAGTAGTTATAACAGAGTTGGTCAGTTCCAGCACTTGCTTTTTATGCTTAGCAAGCGTTTAGTTAATGTATAACGAGGAGATTTCATGATTGTAGATATTAATCCATTGGCAGTACTTGCTGCAGTAGCAGCTACTATGGCGGTCGGTTTTGTGTGGTACGGTTCAGCTTTATTTGGCAAGACATGGCAAAAGCTTGTCGGTCTTTCTAATAAAGACATCAAAGAATCCAACACTGTTACACCGCTGGTCACGATGCTACTCCTTGCAGTGGTAGAAGTGTTTGTATTACTTCATTTCGTGACGTATGCACAGTTTTTCTATCCTGAGTACAGCAGACTGAGTATTGGAATACTAACCGCCCTGTGGGCATGGTCAGGGTTTGTAGCACCAGCAATGGTGGGCGCATATATGTTTGCGCGGCGGCGTAAAAAGCTTTTGGCAATCGATGCCGGCTATCAACTGGTAGTTATTGTAATATCTGCAATCTTGCTCTCTGTTTGGAGCTAAGTTTTCCACATGCATGTTTTGATATTAAAATAAAAGCGCTGTACCATGTATTAAAACAAACACATTTGGACCCTAGGTGCTAAATTGGCGCCTGGGGTCCTTGTCATATTGACCGATCAAACGTGCGAAGGTACACTTTAATCAGCACTAAAAAATAAAAGGACCAAAATAATGAAAATGAATCAAAAAGGCATGGGCCATCTAATGGTCATTGTGTTCGTAGTTCTGTTCGCTGGTTTAGCGGCGTTCGCCTTATCAAGGACATTTGCAGCTAGAGGTGGCGGCGGTAAAGGCGGCGGTACCCCTACCACTATTTCAATGATCACCACATTACCCCAAAACCAAGGTGATTATCCGTCTCTGCTTGGACAGTTAGTAAAAGAAAAAGGGAAAAGTTACTGGCGGACAACAGGTGATACTGATTTCAATACATGGAACTGGGGATCTGGTACTACTATCAAAGCACCTAGTATAGGTGACTATGAAATCTGCTTTTATATGAGCGCTCCGAAATCAGCAAACCTCAAACTAACTTCACAGATTGGCAGTACGGGTAAGGGCGGTCAACTCGATGAAGACGTAATGATTGAGTACCAAGGAGAGCCAGAAGTTTGCCGTACGGTTACCAACAGATATAACGACTATAGCAATGACGAAAGTTGGGCTATTGGCTACTCACTTCATATAGAAAGTAGCACCACGCTGGACATCACTAAATCTACGATAAAAAAGCTTTAGTCTCGTTTTAGAAGTACAGTGAACGCTTCGGAAGGGATATCAACTTTTCCGAAGCGTTTCATTCGTTTTTTACCCTTGGCCTGTTTAGCCAATACTTTTTTCTTACGAGATACGTCACCACCATATAGACCACTGGTCACATCTTTACGGTAGGCACTAAGTGTTTCACGAGCTATAAATTTCCCGCCAATTGCTGCCTGCAGAGCAACCTGGAAATTTTGCCGTGGTATAACTTCTTTCAACCTTTCAACAATTTCTCTGCCTAGTCGCTGTGATTCACTGCGGTGAACCATGAGGCTCAAGGCGTCTACCTGTTCTCCTGCAACATAAAAGTCTAATTTAACTAAGTCCTCTGCCCGGTATCCACTGAGCTCATAGTTAAAGCTGCCGTAACCACTGGTTACACTCTTTAGCTGGTCATAAAAATCAGTCAGAAGATTGGCTAACGGAGCTTCGAAGCTCACGACCGCCCGGCTATCTACATAGCTTAAGTTCTTTTGCAGACCACGTTTGCTTGAGATCAACTGAATAACCGCACCGACATACTCGTCCGGAACAATGATTTCACCGTTCACCCACGGCTCTCGTATTTCTCTGATAAGCGTAGCGTCAGGAAGTTCGCTGGCAGATTTTATATCTGTTTCCTCACCGTCCTCCATGGTCACCTGATAGTCTGTGGACGGATTAGTAACCACAAGGTCGAGGTTATATTCGCGCTCTAACCTCTCCCGAACAATATCCATATGTAGTAGCCCCAAGAAACCGATACGAACCCCGAAGCCCAGTACAGGCGAATTTTCAGGTACGTACTGCAAAGCGGAATCACTGAGACTTAGCTTTTCAACTGCATCCTTCAGATCCAGATATTTATCATTACTCTCCGGGAAAAACCCCGCATAGACAAACGGCAGTACATCTTTATATCCCGGAAGTTGATTTTCTGCGGGTTGCTTGGCAAGAGTTATGGTATCGCCCACGCGAGCTTCACGGGTACTTTTCAGATTGGTTACAACGTATCCAATTTCACCCATCTCCAACGATTTACCAGGCGACATTCCTGGATTAAGCGAACCGACTTCAAGCGCAATTCCTTCAGCACCAGTAGCCATCATTTTGAACGGCGATTCTTTATGTAATACACCATCAAAAATCCTAACGTACAAAATAACACCTCGGTAATCATCGTAGTAGCTATCAAATATCAGCCCACGTGTATGAGTATCACCACTTGCTTTTGGGGCAGGGATGTCTCTAACGATTTTATCAAGTACATCTTTTACACCCATCCCCGTTTTAGCACTAATCTGTAAAATATCTTCCTGCTTACACCCCAGCAAATTTATAACTTCCTTGCTGACACGCTCCACATCGGCTGCTGGCAGGTCAATCTTATTGAGTACAGGTATAATCGTCAGTTCTGCGGCCAGGGCTAAATAGACATTTGCCAAGGTCTGAGCCTGGATACCTTGACTTGCATCAACCACCAAAATTGCCCCTTCGCAGGCCTGCAAGCTCCGTGAAACCTCATAGCTAAAATCAACATGACCCGGTGTATCTATAAGGTTGAGTTCATGGTCATCGTAGGTCATACGAACAGGGGCGAGTTTGATAGTAATTCCCTTTTCCCGCTCTAGATCCATCTTGTCTAGTAATTGCTCTTTCATGAGCCGCTTTTCAACAGTACCTGTAACTTCGAGCATACGGTCAGCAAGTGTCGACTTGCCGTGGTCAATATGCGCAATAATGCAAAAATTTCGTATGTGAGATAGATTCATGCATTACCTCCGTCCGGGAAGAGCAGCCGGACATGCGGATTCACTCCGCATACCGCGCGATGAGAAACCCAGAATGGGTGTCTCATAAGGCGTAGCCGCAAAAAATTTCGTATGTGAGATAGATTCATCGTACCGAGTATAACAGAGGTGATGCGAGTTAAGAAGTTATTGTATGCGCATTGGCCATAAAATTACTTGCCTCATTTTCGCAATTACCGGACCGGATTCTTCCAGGTCAAAGAGCGATGAGAACATGAGGTGAACCCCAAGAACAACTACAGATATGAGTCCCAGTTTGGCGCCAAGTGTTACGAGTCCGGTATCAGCTAACTGCAGCGGGAGGAGTTGAATCATAAAATACCCGACCGGCACAGTGAACCCTGTAACCGAAATAATTCGACCTACCCCGCCCCAGAAGGTCATATTAAGAAGCTTGCGATCACGCCAGACCATAACCGTACCGAGTACCAGTACTTCTGCAAATGCCACCAGCGACTGAGCTATAGCTAAACCTGCAATCCCGTAGGCGTCTGGACGAGCCAGCGTAAAAGCAAGGTATATGTTCAGTGCAATTGCAAATATTGACACAACGAGGGGCGTGACCGAATCTTTTTGTGCATAAAAGTAACGCGACACTATGGCGTATACAATCCTGAAGAATATGGCGACCACCAAAAACCCAAATACTAATGCAACCCTCGGCGCAGCCTGACCGAACAGTAAACGCGCTAAATAGCCTCGACAGAAATAGCTAATGACTATCACCGGCATGGTAATCCATATCATGGTGCGCAATATTCTCAAGAAATCTTTACGAAATAGATCAGATCTATTCTGACTGAGTCGTTCTGCGAGCCGAGGGAATGCAGCTGTGGCTATAGACGTACCAATTAACATGATAGGCACGTTATGGAGCGTCAACGCATATGAGTAGTAACTAACCGCACCCTCAAGCGGTAAGGCGGCGGCACGGTTTATCTCAACGATACTATTTACAGAATCGATTCCTTGGTCAATTGATCGGGCGGGCAATTGGCCCATAACTTGTTTATAGTCGCTCCTACCCCATAATATTTTCGGCTTCCATGAAAATCCGAGTCCTATCAAACCTAAGAAAGAAATTAACAACTGTAGTAATGCCCCTGCCAATGCGCCGATACCGAGCCCGACCACACCAAAACTGTCTTTGAAGAGGAAGATGCTAGCAATAATTGCGAAATTATACGTTATTGGTGCTATGGCATAGAAGAAGAACCTGCCAAATGTTTGCTGTACCGCTGTTAATACGCCGGATATAGTAAAGAAGAGCGGGTTGAAAGAGATAAGCCGCATAATCGTAATTGCTTCCTGCATGTGTTCGGGTGGTAGTCCCCCGAACAATGTTCGTACAAGTTGTTCGGCAAATATGAACATGATCAACGAAATGAATATCATCACCACAGCAAGCGTATTCAGCAGGCTCGTAACCAGTTCCCACATCCCTTTGCGATCGCCTTTTTCAAGCTTATCAGCGACAAATGGGATAAAAGCGACGCCGAGTGCCCCGGCAGCTATGGTATAGAAAAAGAAGTCTGGGATTTGAAAAGCTGCAAAAAATGCGTCCGTGCTACCCGGATCCACAACGGTAAAGTTAGTGCTAATTAATCGATTCCTTAGGAACCCAAGTAACTGACCGGCTAACGCAACAAATATCAGTAAACTGGCGGCGCTGCTAAGCGAAAGCTTTTGGTTTGCTCGCCTAATGAATTTTTTCATCTTATCTCGCCTAGAGTAGGCTTATAAAACGCCGCACGCTGCGGCATTAAT
>JBBQYC010000015.1:0-19173 GCA_038209015.1 Saccharimonadales bacterium (SeqCode) | reverse complement strand
TATTCAAAGCTTCCAGCTCATGCCCATCTCCATCACCGTGTGCCTGGGCTTTGGGGAACAACCAGTCCAGTAATCCCTCAGGAGCCGTGCCTAGATTACTCTTTTTTTCAAAAAACGTTTCCAGATCCTGCTCAAGGAACTCAGATATTGGCTTTTCTTTAAAGCCATCAGTGGTTTTTATAAATACATATATTTCATGCCCCTCGGGCACCTCTGGTAATGAATCAGTTCTGTTTGGCACTGGTTGTGCACTCATGAGATTGCTGCTCATCTTCCAGCCCAGGCGACCTTCTGGTCCGCCTATAAGATTCAGGCCGTAATACTTCAACATCATGCCGCCAGTGATTCCATTCCAGTGGATATGTGTCATTTGGTCTGTTTCATCATGAAAATGAACTGGTGTATCCGGTAAATCCGCACTACACTGCCCGCCTTCGTAGGTTTCCTGGAATCGCGGTTCAGCAAAATTAACCGCTTGGCCGTCATATAATAATTGCGTCCTAAAATGATAGTGATCAACAGTCGGATTGCGTATAACTGCCGGTGTAACAACGTACTGATATGCCCGCAGGCCAGCTATAACCAAAACAAAAATACCTGCTATAACCGCCATCATCTTCAAAAATCGCTTCACGCTGCGCGGACCTATTGGTGCAGCCTTCTCTTTAGGTGCTTCTGGCACTTCTTCAACATTCTTCTTTGGCATTACCACTCCTTCGTGAGTCTAAGTATGCCATAGCTATCACCAATATATAAACCGAAGCTAGCGCGCCTAGCTTCGGCAATTGCTCTTATAGTTCTCTAATGTCATTGTCGAGTTCCAATATTGAAACATCGGTCGTCGGCAAAAACTCATATGCGATTTTTAGTATTTCCACTGGTTTTCCTTATGCTTTTATGTTGATATGATTGTTTTGCTAGCAATACCTACATTATACATTTTTTTGCTTTTTTGTCAATTAGTATTTATCTGTTTAATATTACATGCGGTGTTTTTTGCGAAATGTGGTATATTACACACGCAGGTTAAGTTCGCTGGTTTAGTTCGATTGTTCCTAGGTTTAGAAGCAGGTCGTCCGTGTAAGCAACAATAGGTCGTACCTGATAAATAACATAGGAGAAATCATGTATAAATTATTTGTCGGTGGAATTCCATTTTCCACAACTGACGATGAGTTATCTGACGCATTTTCCGCTCATGGTACTGTAGCCAGCGCCAAGGTCATTACTGACCGTGACACCGGCCGCAGCAAAGGTTTTGCATTCGTCGAATTTGAAAGCGACGAAGAAGGCAAAGCTGCTGAAAAAGCTATGAACGGAAGCGACATGGGCGGTCGTTCAATTACCGTCAATGAAGCACGTCCACGTGAAGAGCGTCCTCGACGCGACTTCAACGGTGGCGGTGGTGGCGGTGGCAACAATCGTAGCTGGTAATTTCTAATTACCACACCCAAAAAAACCTCCCTCGGGAGGTTTTTTGTTATCAATGGACTGGTAAAAATACTCCGCCGACCACTAAAAGTGCTGCAATCAAAAGCAAAAAGCTGCCAAACAGTCCCGATCCAAATAGAACCAAAAACAACCCGCATATCCCCAGTATCAGCGCACCAGCTATAAGAATGAGGACAGATTTGTTATTTGTCGCCTCTTTGCCTTCTGTTCTGACTGGTTCGGGCGGCGACAGCGGCGCCTTAAAAAGATCTTTGGCCTTAAACCCTCCTACTTTAGTAGGTTTTTTGTCATTATGTCTGTCTTCTATGAATTTAACTTCCTTAGCCATAGTTAAATTATAATTTATTTCGTTACGTGGATTGTAATTATTCCGACATATGCATCAGGTGTATACTGAGGTAAATCGCTAAATAAAGGGGTTCTCATGGCAGGTAACACAACTGGTAAAAATCAACGTCAATGGATGGTAGCGTTACTGCTATCAATATTTGTTGGTGAATTCGGGGTAGACAGGTTTTATATGGGTCATATCGGAACGGGCATTTTAAAGCTCGTTACATTTGGCGGCTGCGGTATCTGGTGGCTTATCGATATTATTCTGATTGCTACCAACAACCTCAAAGACGCTGACGGCCAACCCCTCCAGAAATAAACTACATTCAAGCTGCTAAGCGCGTGAGCGGACGGTGCAGTAGCGAATGATTAACCCATTAATGATTCCTTCGCAAAAACCAACGAGGTACATAAGAGAACCTGCAAAGTATTTTAGTATTGGTGCAAATGCCATATAACTCTTGTTTTTGACTTAAACTATAGGACCTAAGTTTATAGTACACCCGCGACTCACTTGTTCGAATCTTTAGTAGTCACTTTGCCAAGTCCTGTTTTTTCAACGTTATTGTGTATGGGCAGAGTAAAGAAGAAAGTTGTTCCCTCGCCCGCTCCCGATTCAAACCATAAACGCCCGCCCATGGCTTCAATGAACTGTTTGGTAATGTACATTCCAAGCCCGGTGCCAGGTATATGGCTACGGTCATCACCAGACACGCGGAAGAATTTTTTAAACATATTAGCCTGCTGTTCCTTGGGTATTCCAAGACCCGTATCAGCAACACTAACAACTAGCATATCGCCTTCCGGTTTTGCAGTAATGCGCACCGTGCCTGGTGAGTTATTATATTTGATACCATTAGAAATAAAATTAGTTAGAATAACCTGCAGTTTATTTTGGTCTGCCGTAACTTTTGGTAATGAATCATCTACATTGTAGTCGAGAACAATTTGCTTTTGTGTAGCCGGCGGTCTCTGAATTTCTATCATATCGCTAATTTCCTTGTTCAAATCAAGCGGCTGAAGACTGAAGGTAGCCTTGCCTGATTCCAGCCTAGCGATATCCAGCAAGTCGGTAACCAGATTTCGCAAGCGAATGGTGCCATTATATGCCTGTGAAGTCATCTGCCGGGCCTGACTATCTAGCGTACCCACACCATCTTCTAGCACCATTGAGAGGTTACCTATTATGGCCGTCATCGGTGCCTTGAGTTCATGTGTTGCGATATTTATAAACTCTTTGTTCTTCTGGTCTATTTCATATTCTGCTACTTGAATCCGTTCAGCCATATGGTTCATAGTGGATGCCAAGTTTACAAACTCCTCATCGCTAAAAGTATCACTTTTAATACGGTATTCAAGCCTATTGGATGCAAATATCAAGGCGCCGCCAGCAAGCGTAACGATGCTATTAACAGTACGGTGCACGAACACAGCACCCAACCATAGGAAACAGACCAGCAGCAGTCCAATAATAATCACCGCGGCTATCTGGGCGTTACGGACAGGCTCTAGGACAAGGCCACTCGGCGAACCAATAACAACACGCCAACCGGTTTTACCAGCTTGATCGCTAATGGCTAGATAATGTATCTCGTTGCTTACAAAAGCGGTCAAATCGCGGCTATCATCCGCTGTATTGACCGACGCATATAAGTCAGTCGCATCCACCTGTGGGTATGTGATAGAACTATCTTGGTTTACGATAATAGCGTAAGCTTTGCTGTTGTCAATCGGCGCAATCTTCCAGACCTGGTTGAAAAACCTCGGGTGGTCCATGTTATAAACAGCTAAAACGGAACCTTCCTGTATCGGGTACGCAAACAACGCTTGGCGATTATTATCATTAAATACTTGGCCGTGTATGGATTGGCTAAGTGCAGTTTTTATGTAGGGAGTGAGCTTATCGGTTTCAACTGAAAAATCGCTGCCTGCTGCCTGACTGACAACATTCCCTTCTTTGTCGGTCACCAGTAGTGCCAAGGTTTCCGGAAAGAACTTGGCGTAGGCGTCCAACCGCTCACTGACATCTAATTGTTCTGAAGCGGTTAACTCGTTGCCCTGTTCGACATATCCGTTATCGGCCGCCTGGCTAGGGTTGGAAGTATCTTTAGCGAACTGTGCCAGAAAAGGGTCACAGGCGTTATTTGGAGCATTCCGGAAGGAAAAAGTTTTTTCTGTGTGGGCCAAACAGCGCTCATACTGAGTGCGCAATGTTTCCTGTCGTGCCGTGTAGCCCGTCTTAATATGAAAAAGTTCCGATCCGGTTGTAGTAAGTACTGTTTCACGTAGAACAATTTCACGCTCTAGCGCCGCTGCAGTGGTAGAAGCTTGTCTGTACATTTCCTGGTTTACCGATGCTCTGACACTGACATTTAAAAGATAAAAAGCTATGAAGCTGATGACCAACAGAACCAAAAAGGGCGGTGTTAGTACGCGTATGAGAAATCTGGCATGCAGAGAATGAAACCGTTTCGGTAGGTGGAATTTCATACGCATTTACATGCATTCATGGTAGTACTCTATTTTGCGTGTTGATTGATTAGGTTCCATAACAATAAGCTCTATGAATCCCTTGAATGGACCGGGCGGGTTGACGTTAAATGAATGAGTAACGGTATAACTGTTATCTCCGGATGCAGCTTGCAGGGTTTGCGGCGCTGATTCATCAACGGCACTAGTATGCGTCATTACCCTCCATCGATAAGTAATCTGACCCGGACCATCCTTGGCAGCAATGACACCGCGGGCAGTGTAGGTTCCAGCACACATGGATGCGGTATAAATAGATGACGCTGGGCTGTATGCGTAGGACAAGTCTTTGATCTGTGTTTCGAACCGAAGCGGTTCCGGCTGCGGGTCAGTCTCATTTATAACCGGCTCTGAACCAGAACTAGATCCAGAAGAACCACTGGTTGTCGCTGGCTCTGTAGACGTGTTGTCATCGTTAGGCAAGGATGTTTTCGGAGATGTGTCAGTACCGGTACTATCCGATGAATCCGTTAGCGAATCCTCATTTTCAACTGATGAACCATTCCGGTTGTTAAACAGATTGTTTTCTAACTGGTCTCGTCCGGTTCGACTGTTCAGGTCACCACTTCCATCAGAGATAAGTGGATTAGTTTTAGCAAAATCACGTAACGCCAGCAACTCAGCCATTCTACCCCCGACAACAAGACCAACAATCAGTACAAAAAACAAAGTTCCGGTTAACGGCACAGAATAATTTCTGATAAATCCGAGTATTTTTTTACGTTTCATATCTAAGCGTCTAATCTACAGTGTACCCGTAAAACGCTTATGTATCTACTACTGACATGTGTTTCTCGCGCATATAAAAAAAGCCGGCAATACAACGGAGCTTTCCTGCAAGGGGTGGTACTACTTAAGCAGGACTTATACACCCCTAAGCGGCAGTCTTTTTTCTTCTTTATTGACTGCTCTGACAAAGCCATCAATCAGTTTACCCGGAGGGGGTTCAATGGATTTATGAGGTGATTTTGATAGAGGCAAACCGCCCGGGGCTTAGCTTTGTACCAATGCGAATTTGAGGTTTTTTGATGGATATACTCGGCCGTTTCATGTTTTCCATATTGCGTTCGTATTCTTTTACTTCTGCGTAGACCATATCCCATTCAACCGTATCCCTTTTAGCGGCACGTTTCGTGAGTTTGAATGCCGGGATGGTAACTAACAATAAACTGATATAAATACCTACAACTGAAGATATTAGTAATACTGTGGCGGCGTATATGCCAACCCACGGTATTATTTTGACTTGGTTGTAGCCATAAAGACTGTTTGTTTTATTTTTCATACTTTTATCATACTCATGATTGCAAAAACATTTGGATGTAAGTCTTGCGTACTATTAACCGTCATTGCTCAAGAGCAAGTAATCTGTTCGGTAACAGAGGTAGGAACCATCATAACATCAACATGATAGTGTGGTGAGGTGAATCCGGCATGTCCTTCGGATAATAGACCCACGTTTATGTGGTTATACTTCACATTATTTAGAGGCAGGTTAAGAAAGTTTTTTGACTCTAAGAGGAGTTCATCTTTACCGATCATAAATTCAATGCCAATCACTTCACCTTCATGGACGTTGTATACCGGGCCTAAAGGTATGTCTTTCGGTAAGGCATACTGTGTTCCACGTCCTTTAGCGCATTGAGCGATGACCGTAGCGCCTTCAGGTAGAGTCAATTTCGATTTTTCTTGTTCTACTTTTAGACTAGTAGAATTGTTATTTACTGCCCGGAGGATATTATTGCTTGCTATATACCCTGCTATTCCTAATATTACTATAAAGACGAGCAGTACTGCCAGAATAATAAGTACCAGCTTGGTACGTGACTTGTCAGGCTGGGGAGAACTTGGTTGTGGGCTACTTACTTGAGGTGGTTGACCGCCGAGATTACTGTTTGCAATATTATTTTGATTTTCTACATTTGATTGTTGAGTATTGTTGTTATCCATTCATAAAGAATAAGTGTAAGCATAATAACCGTCAAGTACTTTACCAACTCTAGTTAGTGCGTATAATCCTATATATAGTGATTAAGCTTAGTATCAGCCAAAAAAGTTTGGTGTTTTTTCTTGTTATATCCTTGGTGCCTCTAGCAGCAATAAATTTGTATTGGCTCAAATCAGAGCAGGCTTTGCTTCGGTCAGCTGCTGCACAACGCCAGAGTATGCTCACAAGTAACGCGGCGGAAAAGGTGGACCAGTTTGTAACTACTAAAGTGAACACAGCAATACTTCACTCACAAACAAGTAGTGTTCAGCAGTTTCATTTAGATCTAGCCAGACAGGAGTTGTCGGCATTTATATATCAAGACAGTGACCTCAAGCGTGTTTCATTGGTTGATGCCAAAGGCCAAGAAAGATTGGTAGTACAGCCTGGTTTAAAAGAGTCAGAAACAAAACTAAATGACGTTTCTACTAGTGATGCTTTCCGCGCAGCTACGTTTTTGGCCGGCAAAGAATACATCAGCGATGTAGTTTTCAATGAAGAAAACCAGCCTATTATAACGATAGCTGTTCCACTTGTATCATTTGATACCCGTCAATCACTCGGTAACTTATCTACTGCGGAGCCTGGAATTATAAGAAGCGGTGATGATATTAAAGGCGTTCTGATAGCTGATATTAATATGGAGTTTTTGTGGGAAAGCGTCCTGTCAGACGGTCTTGGTAGTCAAGGGTATGCTTATGTAGTAGATGCTCGCGGTAATCTTATTGCCCATCCTGATCCTAGCCTGGAGAGTAATGCTGACTTCAGTGGCGTAGAACAAGTTGCTGCATTTATGCGCAACAACACAGAACCTGGCGAGCCAGCGGTGACGAACTCGGAACAAAATGTAGAAGTATTGAGTACCCATTATCCCGTAGAAAGAACCGGCTGGGCCGTGATAGCTCAGGAGCCAGTACAGAGCATTTTTGCTCCTGCCAATCAGGTAGCCCAGGCATCTTTGGTGATTTTTGTTATAGCTGCAAGCGTCGCTGTCATCCTAAGTTTAGTATTTAGCCGAACACTCATTCGTCCTATTCGCAGCCTTGCTTTAGGAGCTTCGCAAATTGGTGAGGGTAATCTTGATATGCGGATTCCCGTAAAGTCATCTGATGAAATCGGATTATTAGCTAACCGTTTCAATACCATGGCCGGAAACCTTAAGCAGATGGTCAAAAATCTTAGGACAGAAAGTATTAAACTGGGTGTCGTTTTGGATAGTGTCAATGAAAGCATTGTTGCTATTGACTCGAACAACTGCATAGCCTTCGCTAACGTATCTGCGGGTACATTGGTCGGTAGTATGCCAAGTGACATAAAAGGCAAAGCCTTTGAAGAAATCTTCGACCTTACCAAGAACAACCAACCATTCACCCTTAATCTAAGCAATACTGAGGTGTATGCAGATGTAATGCACGTATCATCTTCCACTAAACAAGTGCACTACCTTGATATATTCATCAATCAAATAAGGGAGGACCCAACCGGGATTAAAAGCATCATTACCTTGCGAGACAAAACGAACGAACGAGAGCTTGAAATGATGAAGCTCGATTTTGTGTCGATGGCAGCACATGAATTACGAACGCCAATAACTGCTATACGCGGCTATCTAGGTCTCGTCTCATCGGATAACTCCTCTAACTTATCGAGCCAGACCAGGCAGTTCATTGAAAGAGCTCAAGCCAGTACCTACCAGTTGGTTGGGCTTATTAGCAACTTACTTAACGTTTCTAAAATTGAACGTGGTACTCTTAATATGAACTACGATAAGATCGATTGGGCTGCAGTGGCCAAGGATAGCGTTCGAGATCACGAATTCGGCGCAAAAGAAAAATCCATATCACTGAAGTATGAAGGTCCAGAATCTGAAGTTCATGTTATTGCCGATGAGTTAGCAATAAAAGAAGTAATAAATAATTTAATTAGCAATGCTATTCACTACACGGGTAAAGACGGTCATATTTTAGTTAGTGTCCATGTAGAGGGCGGTATGGTTACCACCAGTGTCGAAGATGATGGGTCTGGTATACCAAAAAACGCAATCTCACGCTTGTTTACGAAGTTCTACAGAGTTAAGGGCGGCATAGCAAGTGGTAGTGGCGGGACTGGACTGGGGCTTTATATATCAAAGTCGATTATAGAGCTACACAAAGGGACTATATGGGTTGAGTCAGAAGAAGGCAAAGGGTCGAAATTCAAGTTTTCACTTCCCTTGTATGACGAGGCTCGGCACAGTGAATTAGTAGATAAACAAGGTACAGGGGTTAAGAAGCGTCGTGGTTGGATTACCAAAAATACTTCTCGTTGAAGACACCATACAAATAATAGATATATACAGCCGTATTCTAGAAATGAATGGCTATCCGTTGAAGATAGCCAGAACCATAGATGAACTTCTTGAGATAGCGCCTGACTATAAACCTGATTTAATATTCCTAGACATTATGTTACCGGGAGATCGGACGGGCTTAGATGCTCTGCCAATATTAAGAAATGAACCGAAATATGGAGCCGTAAAAGCACGTATAGTTCTACTAACTAACCTTGGCCAGAATGAAGAAGTGCAGAAAATGTACGAAGAATACGCGGACGGATATGTTATAAAGGCCGAAATAGATCCCCACGAGATTATAGACATTATCAAGTCATTTGAATTTACTGACGGAACAAATAATAAGTAATCCTGCCTGCCGGCAGGCAGGTTGCATACTTTTGTAGCTGATGACAATAGTATGTTGAGGGGCATGTGAAGCCTGCACCAAAATGGAAATCGTATTCCTGCTTGCCCTTTAAGGTCAAAGTAGCTAGAGTTTAAGCATGAGCGTAAACAAAGCAAACATTGTTGAGTTAGAACAAAGACACCAAGAACAGCAAGTCCAGACCGAGCGACCGGTAGAGCTAGAGCTTGAAGTACTTAAAGAGATAAGTGAAGTTATGCGTGATGACCCGGCAGTTAGTACTGCCATGGACGTAGCACGCCAGACACCAGATATCTTCCTAGAAGTACAGCCAATGCTCACGCGGCGGGATGAGTTTGAAGAAATTGCTCTTCAGGGTGAAGTTCACCGCACATTTACGCCACTGTTTGCCGGTCTGATTACATCAAAGCGGGCGCGGGTGCTTATGGAACTAGCCATGGAGGAACACACGGAAAATGAAGCGGGCATGTTGTGGGAGCTAATCCGCGAAGGTAATGTGTATACATCAGAATTAGTGGTAGGTTCTGGCGTGCATGCTGCAATCTATAACGCCGAACGGTTGTCCAATGACCCGGCGGAGCCGGCTCTAACCGTTGAGCTAAGTGAAAACGAAGGCGGCCAGTTCGCCGCACCAGAAGGCCCCGTGTTTAGAACAAATACACGTACCCGACCAGAAGATACATCAACACCAAATGTTCCCGGCACCCATGGCAGCCTGAATCACTTTGAAGGTCCCGGTGTCTTACAGCAAGCGGACATAACTGGGTCAGCCTACGGTACACAGGATACACTTGGCCTGCCAGTACGTATAAACCACCTGCTATACAGCATGCTTATTAATGAAACCGAAGTTGTACAAGTTAGTGCAAATGAAGCAACTGAAAGCGGTGTGGCCGGCAAATATGCCGTTACGTTGCGCCGGAAATCTGATGGTGAAGAAGTGCAGGTAATCACCGATAGATTGGTGTTTGCTAGTGGGCTCGGCGAACCTAAAACAGGTTTTGAAAAAAACGACCAAGCAACACAGGATATAGTGAATGAAGAAATCGCAAAAGCTGAAGCTGGTGAAGATTCACAGATAATGAGCTTTGCTCAGTTTGCTAGCAGGGTTGGTGATGAAAGCGACCCCTTCCCTTTGCGTAAATTTGGCTGGGTTGCGGTTATTGGCGCGGGCGATAGTGGTGCTGCAGCAACCGAGTATTTGCTAGGCTACGGACCAGACCCGCGACTCTCTACCGCTCAACTTGATAGAGTTAATGAGGTTTTTTGGATTGGTCAAGAAGCTCAGACACGCGAACAGATGGCACAAAGCACCAGACTGCGCTACATAGGGATTGCGCAGGAAATGCCCCTTGAAGGTGATGATGAATACGCGCACCGCATATCTCCAATTACCGGGCGGGCCTACAAAGTAGAGCGCACAGAAGACGGACGATTACGAATATATCACGGTACAAAAAATGAAGATGGTACATTTACGCCAGGTGGTGATATCGTAGTTGACCATGCCATCCTGACAACAGGGTTCAATCCGACAACCGATAAAATATGTAAGGATGTCATACCAGCAGAGGGTGAAAAAGAAGAACAGGTAGAAGACGAATCCGGTTGGGCAGTGGCAAAACGCTTTGTAGGCACAGAGATTTATAAGATTGGTCCAGCGGCTGAATTATTAGTCAGTGATCAAGATGCTCAGATGTCACCGGCAATCAAACGCGGCAAAGAAATTGGTAAAACAGTGGCAGTGTGGGCCAGCTCAGAAGAGACAGCCGCCGCTGCGCGAATACTCGGAAGTGTTGAAAAGTCAGTAGGTGCACCAGAGAGTCTAACCACCATTGAAGTCCCGCAACCAAAAATTACCCTACCTGAAATTGTGGGCTCTGCAGAACCAGGTGAAGCCCGGCGCTTTGTAATAAGTTCAAAAGAGATTCACAGCAAACTCCCTTACGATGTAAATAGTGAGGACGTAACGCGTCTTTCGGTAGGCGCATCACTACAGAAGTATGAGTTCCCTGCTACTTTTGGCGGATTGTCGCTGGAGGTTAAGCGTGTACAGACTGGTGAGGGTGAATATGGTTTTGAACTGACGACTTCGCCAGAACTCCCGGAAGATTCTGAATATTCAGCAATGTTAACTGACATGATTTCTGAACCAATACTGCAAGCCGTCGTGGTCCGGCTGACTGAAAAAGCCGTACACTCATCACAAACACTTGTTTTAGATATTCCTACAGCTTCAGGCAAAGTCCAAGTGAGTGAAGTTGATTTGCGCGTAAAACGCCGCTAATCACGCAGAGCAGCTTGAGGTTCTTACCACTGTTGAAGAAAAATGTAATTTTATGGGTAGGTGAAGCAGCGGACGCTGCCAGAATTTAGCATGCGGAACGCATAGTAATCACCGGTTGGCTTACTAGTGAAATCCACGTCGTTGCTGGCACAATCTGCCGGATATCTGTATTGAACCTCTCCCGCGCCTGGCGCATCGCTGGTGAATGCGTAGGTATCATCTGTGCCTGGCACAATGAACGGATCGGTAACACCTTCAATTTTGTTTTTTGAGCTGTTCTCTCTAATCTGGTCTACGAACTTCTGCCAACCAGCAGCAGACGATGCTGGATAACCACCGTATGACACCTTATACGCTAACAAAGAGGTTTTGAGCCTATCCTCTGGCGACAGCTGGACTATTTCCTGCCCGCTGTTTGGCTGCTGATTCGTTGATGATTCTTTACTTGTAGAAGTATTTTTCTTATATATGAGCGACCCAGTTATGAGTATTCCTAGTAGGACGAGTAAGAGTACGACTGCAACAATGATTGCGGCAAACCCGGATTGAGAACGCTTATGCATGATGGTTTAAGTGTACCAGCTAGCAATTGACTTACCTACCTCTGTTTGATAAGATAGCTGAGTTAAATTCCCTGTGTTTGGTTGTGTTGATTATTCACAAAACCTTTTAGGGAAAAGAGTAGCTCAGCTTGCTTTTTAATATCGGTTTAGTCGACGAACGTTGATGATTGGCATTCTAAACCAGTTTTTCAAACCAAGATCTATCTGTTTGAAAAACTGAGAGGAGCAGCCAACATGCATGGCTGCCGAACTAAAAGTTACGTCTTAGTTTGGCAAGAAAGCAGTTGTGGTGCGACGACGACGCGGGGTAGAGCAGCGGCAGCTCGTTTGGCTCATAACCAAAAGGTCGGAGGTTCGAGTCCTCCCCCCGCTACCAAGACGTACATCCACTTCTTTCTAAACTGAAGCTAACCCCCCTCGACAGATAAAGAGCCCGACCTCAAACGGAACACATGGTAATTAACCCGTAAAACCGCGGTTTTCAATAGATTTTATCTCTTCGCGAGCTGCTTCTAGAGCCTTAAAAGCCTCAATTCTATCTGTTTCAGCTTTGGCATACTCAGTCTGAGCAATACTTACTTCAGTAGGGGTCATACCTGAAAATTCACAATTACGGCACAAAATCTCGCCTGCTCTTTGCCGTACTTCTTTGTATGAGTCATCCCTAGTGTTAACCCTATTATAATTTGCTTCTAAAGATACGCCTTCTACTTCTGTACGAGGGCACATCAAAGTTGCGCTTGTACCGCGCGAGCTGCGTGAATCAACTGTTATGTTGAGACTCGGGATTGATTTGCCAAAAACGCCCTCTTCGGCAACGAAATCAACAAATTCAACTCTCTTAACACTACAATTATCGAATGATTTTCTTCCTGCTCTGCTCATAATTATATTTTAACATACTTTGTTGTATATTTCAAGGTAGATAAGCCTGCTACTTTAGTACTTTTACCAAAGTCTTGGTAACTGCTCGACCTGCTGTAACAGTTGGTCATTTGAAAGTACTTTTCTGGAGCTTTCACGCCATTCACCCTGACCGGTTTCACCACCTCCGGCGTTAACAGACCGCATCCACTTTAGATAATCCGCAGGCTCCCCGGTTGTAGGGTTAAGTCGTGAATAATGCACAACCTGACAGTTATGTATTTTTTCTGCGGGATCGTTGTCCATTGTTTCCCAGTCCTCATTAAACATATACTCTAGAGCCAATCTTGCAGCCCATATCCATTCTCCATGCGTTATTGCGATTACGGATTCAACTCCTTTTTGGTCATGGTCACGATGAAGCGTATCGAAGAATTCCCTAACTCTTCCATCAGATATTTGAACAATTGATTCACCTCCAGGAGGTGCCCAATTCATCTTATCTCTTTTTTGCCATGAGTAGTTTCTTGGGTAAAGCTCTTCATGCTGCTCTCTGTTTAAATCTTCTATTTCACCCCAAGATCTCTCTCGCAACATTCTATTCATACGCCATTCGGCATTGGGTAGTCCTAAAGAAGCGGCTGTTTCGCGAGTTCTCCTATGTGGTGAATATACATATCTACCAAACCCGGGCAATCCATAGCTTTTAATGACATGTTCTTGTATCCAGATTCCAGCTCTTTTAGCTTGCTCGACACCCTCTGGCATTAAACGCCATTCATGACCAGGTCTTTCCCTGAAATTATCATCAAAGTATGTGTGATCTCCCGTTTTAGCCATATCACGAGCAAAATTACCTTCTGAAAGGCCGTGTCTGACTAATACTAAATGGTTTGGCATCGACATTTTAAAGTCTCCTATAATCAAATTGTATCTGTTGAAACGATTATAGCCATGAGCTTTATGGTTTAACTGGGCCAAGTAATATAATTTTGAGCCAAAACTTGATTCCAGCGAAGTAGTTCTAAGCTAATTAGGTTCCAGTCCGATTTTACGTACACTACCAGATTGCCCATCAAACAAGTGCAGACCGGTTCCTATGACCGGTCTTTCTTTTCGCGCCTGAAAACTACACTGTGATTGATTTTGGTGTTATGCTGGAAATCATGATAGAGATAGATGGTTGCGAAAATATAGGATTTTCGCCAGATTTTGTCTACAAAGCAGGTATCCGAGCAGAAACATGGCCGGAAATAACGGGTCTTGCACTCCGGCCGTCTGACGAAGAGCTAGCAATCGGCGGACTTATCAAGGTAGGATTGCGTATCCCCGGGGTAGGTGTCAGCATCGGTCTGAACGCAAGAGTAAAAGATATGGTGCCGGGACAGTCAGTGTTCATAGAAAGTGAAAGAAACCGGCTGGCTGCGGCCCGGATTATGTTCGACCTGCAAGAATCGGCGGGCGATAGCACTGATGTTATGTATAACCTGAAACTGCGGGCGGATAACCTTGTATTGAGAGCGGCTGAGTCTAAAATACGGTCATTCGTTGAGAAGATGGTACCGGTATTCATCGAGGGCTACAGCGACAATATAACCCGCTACTTAGAGACAGAGGCCAAACGGCCCCAAGAAATCCACCTGCCGGATCGTTGAACCTAGGAAGCTACTGAACTCCTTGTTTTCATACTAGTTACGGTGATGTATGCTGCTCTGTTCTTGGGACCGCCTTGCCTCGTTTGGCTCCCTACCCATTAAGATTGTTTCGGCCAAGGTACTGTAATCGATTTCCGTTTTACATTTCGTGAGTCCTTCTTTGACATATAAAAAGCGTTAGCGTAACATTAGTATGAAAAGTATAACCGGTAATACGAACCTGTGAGGTAACAGATGTTAGATACGTTTAAGTTTTGGGGTGCGGCCACTGTCGGAACCAAAGGACAGGTGGTGATTCCGGCCGAAGCCAGGGGAACTCTGCACATAAAAGAAGGTGACAAATTGCTGCTGGTAAGTCCGCCGGGGAGTAGCGCTATCGTGGTCGTACGACCCGATGTGCTTGAACAGTACATGCAAAATATGCAGACAAACATTAAGGACATACTTAAAACTGACGAGGCAAGCGGGAGAGAAATGTAATATGGACGCATTAACGACTAAGGATCTAACCAAAACCTACGGTAAGAACGACTCGGCTTTTACGGCTCTTGATAATATTAACCTGAGTATTAATAAAGGCGAATCTGTTGCGATTGTTGGTAAAAGTGGCTCCGGCAAATCAACGCTTATGCACATTCTGGCCTTACTGGATAAGCCCACGGTGGGGAAAGTCGTTATCGGAGGAGAGGATGCCGGAACGCTGCCTAAAAAACAACTTAACCAGTTGCGTAATAAGGAGTTCGGCTTCGTCTTTCAGCAGTTTTTCCTTAATGCCAACTCCAGTGTTATAGAAAATGTAATCCTGCCGCTAAAAATTGCTGGAATCGGTACTCGCGAGCGCAAGCGCCGCGGCATGGAAGTATTGCGCCAGGTGGAACTCGAGGATAAAGCCAATAATAAAGCCAACGATTTAAGCGGCGGCCAGAAACAGCGTGTGGTCATCGCGCGGGCGCTCATAAACGAGCCTACAATTATTTTTGCTGACGAACCCACCGGAAATCTAGATAGTGTGACCGGAAAGGCCATAGAAGATATGCTGTTCAGACTTAACAAGGAACGGGAGATTACTCTTATGATCGTGACGCACGACGAAGAATTGGCCGCGCGCTGCAATAGGCGGATACATATCAAGGATGGCCAGATAGTCGGAAGGAAAAATAAATGAATCTACGTGATATATTTTTGACCGCCAGTAGCAATATGCTTCAGAGCAAACTGCGGACTTTTCTGACCATCATTGCCATTTTCATTGGTGCTACGACATTGTCTTTAACTAATGGCATGGGCGAAGGCGTGTCGGCTTACATCGATAAACAGCTCGGCAATCTTGGCGCCGAAGACGCGCTCATCGTTCGTCCTGACCGCGAAGATGCCGGTATAGCCGGCAAGCCGCAAAAATACAATCCGGAGCGCAGCACCGAAACCGGCAGTAGCGGCGTAGCAATTCCTATCATGCAGGAACAAGACCTGGAAACCGTCCGCCGCCAAGAGGGCATTAAATCGGCCGAGCCATTGCTGACGGCTACTCCCGAATATATAGCTGCCGATGGTGACAAGTATCAGGCGATGTTGGCACCGTATATCGAAGGCACAAGATTAGACCTGACAGTTGGAAACGATTTTTCCGGCCAAAGCGGCAACGCCGTTATCCTGCCCATAGCCTTCTTGGAATCGCTTGGTTTCAGCAGTCCTGAAGAAGCTGTGGGCCGGACCGTCACTTTCGGTGCTAAATCACCATCCGGACAAATTCAGGAAGTGCGGGCTACGGTTGCTGGCGTGCAACAGGAATCAGTAGCCGGTCCGACAGGCATAGCCGCCAACGACGCCCTGGTGAAAGACCTGTTGAATATACAGACGCAAGGCCTGCCGGAGCAGGCCAGAAACCGCTACCCTGCTGTCATCGCCCGTTTCGACCCAGCCATGAGCGATGAACAGCTACAGTCCATCAAAGACAGCCTCAAAGAAAACGGCTACCAGGCTATGACTATCGAAGATACTATCGGCCTGATCAAGCAGGTGCTTGATGCTATCATCGTGGTGCTTAATTTCTTTGCTGTTATCACGCTGGTTGCTGCCAGCTTCGGTATTGTTAACACACTTCTTATGGCGGTGCAGGAACGGACTAAAGAAATCGGGTTGATGAAAGCGATGGGCATGGACAGCAACAGGATATTCCTGCTGTTCAGCACCGAAGCCGTACTGCTGGGATTCTGGGGCAGCATGCTCGGCATCCTGGCCGGTAACGGCATCGGCCGTATCATTAACAACATTGCCTCGGACACCTTCCTGAAAGACCTACCCGGCTTCACGCTGATGTCATTCCCTTGGCAGTCCATGGCTACCATCATTCTCGTCATCATGGGCGTGGCTTTCATAGCCGGCACACTACCGGCCCGACGGGCTGCAAGTAAGGATCCAATTGAAGCACTACGTTACGAGTAGAGGGGTGTCTTCATAGCTTTAACTAACGTTCAGTTTCGTGTTTGGCATCCGATTGCGCCATCTCTAATTCCAAATCTATACCGGCTTTTTCGGCTGCCGGGCGGTTAGACTTACGCAGTTCGATTTCCGGCAAGAACCAGACAACGACGAAAGCTGCCAGCATAAAGAGCATACCGAAGAAGAAAGTGTGGCTGATTGCACCGGCCAGTATTCCCTTCAGGGCTTCAAAGAACTGGGCGAATACCTGTCCTGCTTCGGGCGGCAGGCTGCCAAGCATACTGCCGATTTGCTGTCGGCCGTTCTCAGACAAGACTCCCTGCAGCTGGTTAGCGTCAAGTTTTGTCGGGTCGAACTGGCCGCCGCTCAGCGCCGAAACCTGGCCCATGAAAGGTTCGCCGCGCAAGTCCGCCAGACGGCTGGTCAGCCCATTATTCATAACGCTGCCCAGAATGGCTACTCCGACAGACCCGCCGATACTGCGGAAGAGCTGAGTAGCGGCAGTTACCGAGCCAACCATACTGTGCGGAAACGCGCTTTGGACAGCGATATTGAAGACTGGGAAGGTAATGCCCATACCGAAGCCGACAATCGCCATATTGCGGTATAGCTCCATAGAGGTTGTATCTGCTCCCATGCGCGACAACAGGAACATACCAATCGGCACGATAGCCATACCGAATATCGTCAGTTTTTTATACCTGCCGGTACGGGAGATAACCTGGCCGCTGAGCGTGCTGGCAAGGACCAGCCCAACCATCATCGGCAATAAAATCAACCCGGAGTTGGTTGCCGATACACCAACGACACCCTGGGCGAATAACGGAATAAAGACAATTGCCCCGAACATACCGAGAGCCGTCAGGAATGTTGCCGCCACAGATACGGAGAAAACACGGTTCTTAAATAAACTGAAGGCCATGATCGGCTCTCGCGCTTTGCGCTCTACCAGACCGAAAACTGCCAGCATCGACACCGCGAAAGCAAGCAATCCAATAATGGTTGCTGAGCCCCATGCGTATTCGTTGCCGCCCCAGACGAAAGCCAGCAACATCGGCACAAGCCCGGCGGTCAGGAAGAAAGCACCCTTGAAGTCGATTGATCTTTCCGAAGTGTCGGGCTTTATATTCGGCAAAACTGTGTTGATGACGAACAGCGCCAGTAGACCGAGCGGAATATTTACATAAAAAATCCAGCGCCAGGTGGTGTTATCGGCAATCCAGCCGCCTAGTAACGGCCCGATGACACTGGAAAGACCAAATACGGCACCTATGACGCCTTGCCATTTACCGCGCTCCGCCGGCGGGAAGATATCGGCAATGATAGCAATGGCGTTGACCATTATCGCGCCGCCGCCGATACCCTGGAGGCCGCGGAAGAGAATAAGCTGCGTCATGTTCTGGGAAGCGCCGGACAGCACGGATCCAAGGAGGAAGATAACGATACCGATACTGAAGAACAGTTTTCGGCCATATATATCGGACAGTTTTCCGTACAGAGGAACCGTGACTGTGCTGGCCAGCATGTAAGCGGTAAATATCCAGGAGATGTGCTCCAAGCCGTTCAGCTCACTGACGACTTTCGGCAGGGCTGTCGATACGATGGTCTGATCCAGCGATGACAGGAACATGGCCAGCAAAACGCCGCCCATGATAACCGCCGGATGAGACACGCGCGGCACCGCGTCGCTGTCTTTTTCCTTATTTTTTCCGCGCCGGAGTACTGATTTCAATTTTTGAACCACTTTGTCCCTTTCTTTTATTTGCTACTATCGGCGAGCTTGCCGGTAACCCTAACCAGTGCTTCAAGCTCCTCGTCAGTGATATTTTTGAACAACTCGCCAAAGCGTTTGACCTTCTCTTGGCGGATATGTTTTAGCTGTATCTGTCCGTCAGCCGTAAGCCTAAGCCAAACTTTGCGTTTATCCGATTCGTCTGCTTCGCGCTCGACCCACCCTCTTGTAACAAGGTGGTCGACAAACTGGCTGGCGGCGCTGCTGGTCGTGGCCATATTGGCGGCAATTTCCTTAACGGTCATTGCCCCCCGCTTGAGCATGAGCAGCGCGTACATCTGTTCCCTGTTTATGCCGACCTGTTCGGCCTTGCCGGGTCGGGCCTTCATCGACTGCCGGTATAGCGTACCGAGATCGGAAATGAATTGTTCTATAAACTGGTCGCGACGTTTCACAATAAATAGGTTAGCGACTTACATAAATATTGTCAACCAGAAACCGTACAAAGACAGAAAAACCTGCGAGGACGCCTACAATACTGCTTTTTCAGAGAAAGCCGCGCTCAGCATGAAGCTGATGATGACAGCGCCGAGTATGAACAGCGCCACATTTGCGGGTGTGCGATACTTTTTG
>JBBQYC010000014.1:0-19199 GCA_038209015.1 Saccharimonadales bacterium (SeqCode) | reverse complement strand
ATCAATATGGTGCTATTTTCTGTTTTATCGCGAAAGTATTTAACATCTATACTCAACTCCCAAGGTATTCCCTTATTGGTTGCAATACCGCGCTTACTGTCGACTGCCGCAATAAAACGTAATTTTTTCTTTTCCATTTGTAGTTAGTATAGTTGTTAAGGCTCACATCTCACAAATGAAAAGTATTGTGGGAATTAACAGAGATGGTACACTTAAGTGGCATTTTGTTGGTGTGCGCCCTTAGCTCAGCTGGCGCAGAGGTATCTGCAAAGATGAGAAAGAGTATTGCTCTATCCAGCTTTTGCAAAATGTACATTAAAATACCTAAACAATGTAATACACATTAGTATGCGCCCTTAGCTCAGCTGGATAGAGCGTCTGACTTCGGATCAGAAGGTCGGGGGTTCGAATCCCTCAGGGCGTACCATAGAAAAATAAATCCCAGTTTTGCCTGGGATTTTATTTATTTTTTCAGGGTGCTTACCACAGTTTCTACGACATCCGTGTTACCTTGCAGATAACTCCAGTACCACCATTCCCCGCCCCACACATCTATTGGCTTGAGTCCTGTATTTTGAGCAAGCGTTATATTTTGCTGTATGTGCTGTGGGCTCATAGATTTATATTGTTCATCAAATGGCATTTCCCATATGTTTTTGGGTCCCCAAGGCTCCAACTGCAGTTCATGTATAAAACTATGTCTATTTAAAAATATTTTTATCAGCCATCCTCGGAATGTATGAAGCCACTCTTTGTGAAATGCAGTTGTGTATTTTTCTTTGCGGCTACTATATATCCGCCGATAGTATGAAAAGCCTACAATATCACCAATAGGCCGCCGAGTAGGTATTCCCCACGATGTACTGGTAGTCATAATTACTGGTCTAGAAGAATCCAGTTTTTTTATTAACCCGAACTCCGTACGCAAACGCTGTCTATCAACTTCCGCACGTGTCCCGAATGATTTCAAGAGAGCCTCATTCTCAAGTTGGTAGCTTATAATTGCTTCATGGTTTCGGTACCGTTTGACAACGGTTTCGATGAAGCGAAGCAATGCTTCAGACCGGTCGCTATATGTTGCATCCCAGGCCCACGATGGCCAATGATTTTCTGGCCAGCGCGGCTGCCGCGCACCTAAACACAAAGTAATCGTTCCTTTATGCTTCGCTATAAGTTCAATCTGCTTATCCAGTGCTTCAAAGTCGTAAATTCCCTCAGTTGCTTCAATCTCATCCCAATAACTCATTAGTCTGAATCGTCTGAATCCATTTTGGATAAGCCACTTCAAGCAAGAAGAAGGTTGAATATTAAAATTCCGACACTGCTTGATAGAAAAACTTACACCGTATGTATCCATGAAGTAAGTATCTCATTCGCATAAAGTAAATCTGCAATATAAGTTGCATTTTGACGTAGGAAACTAATCCAACTCAATCATGCTGGGACGCAATCTCTTGTACGTATTCCTTATTATCTATATCAATATGTTCGCGAGCTACGCCTATCTTCTCAAGACGTAAGACTATGAAGTATCCGGCCACAGATAGAAGTAAGCTGTATAGCAGCCATATGTTAAAATCTGGCAATACATTCACGGATACATCAGCTGATTGCTCAACTTGCCAAGGCCAAATTTTGCGAAGTGAGCCGATCATAATACCAATCAGAAACGCGATAACACCTGAATGATGATTCTTAAGCAGCCAACTTAACAATCGAGAAAATAGCGCTAAACCAATAAAAGCGCCCATTGCAAAAACTACAAGATACGGTAAGTTTCTTTCAGCAACTGCCGTAACAACATTTTTATATTGGCCGAGCATCACCATTATCAGTGACCCTGAGATACCGGGAAGTATCATAGCAACTGAAGCTATAGCACCTGTCAAAAATAATGTCAGTGGTGAGAATCCGGCTTGAGACACACTGAGCCCCAGGACTGCATACGTCACAATAAAGCCAAGAAAAATAAGTGTAATTCGATTCAGGTTCCAAGATGGAACGCGTTTAGACACTACATATACCGAACCAAGCACGAGCCCGAAAAACAAAGACCAAATAAGCACTGTGTGGTTTTCTAATAAATACGAAACAACGTGCACGAATCCAAATATAGCCGTCAAAATTCCGGCCCCTAGCGGTAGAAGAAAACCGAATGGCACCAAATTCATAGCTTCTTTGAAATCTCCACGTATCAACCGCCTTGGAATTTCCCCGCTTAGAATTTTAATACTGTACAAAAGTTCATCATATATACCGAACAAAAACGCTATTGTACCCCCCGAAACACCTGGTACTAGATCTGCTAAGCCCATGGAGAGACCAGTAAAAAATAATCGAGGTTTCCTGCTGTTTTTATCTTGTTTGATGAGTTGTTTTGTCAGTTTTACCATGCTGCCCAGTATACCGTATGCAGGTAGAATTGGTGTGGAACAAGCAATGTATAGTACGCTCTATACATATGCAAATAACTGTATTTGGTGCCAATGGCAAGGTTGGACGTAAAGTAGTCCAACTCCTTCTAGACGAAGGGTACACCGTAGCTGCGGCAATACACACAGATACCAACTATATAAAACATGAACGCCTCTCTACAGTTGAGTGTGATATAAAAAACAAAGATCAGGTTAGCAAAGTCCTTCAAGGTTCAAATGCCGTTATAAGCTGTCTCGGCAGTTGGGGGACGCCTACCAAAGATATTTTATCGACCGGTATGAAAATTATTATTCCGCTCATGCAACAACACAATATTCAAAGAGTCATATCCCTCACTGGCAGTAACGTTATGTTATCCTCTGACCCTTTCGATGTAATTAATTGGTTAAGTGTTATATGTATCAAGATTGGCGCTGGTAAAATATATCAGGATGGCAAAGATCATATTAAACTTTTAGCTCAAAGTAATCTCGACTGGACCGTACTACGTTCACCTGTTATGCGTGAACAGAAAAATTCCAAATATGAATTAAGTATGAAGCGACCAAGGCCATGGGCAACGGTCAATCGCACAGACGTAGCGCACGCCCTGGTTGCATTATTAAGAGACCAGGAATACAGTAAGAAGAGTCCTTACATACATAATTTATAATCATGCCAAAAAAATCCAAGCCAATAAAGCAAAACGATATCGACTACGCTTTCATTTCGATAGCCTTTGGCGCTGCGTCGTTATTTACATTTTTTCTTACCAGCCTCCCTGCGGTGGTCGCGGGAATAGTAGCCCTCAAAAAGAAGAGTGGTAATCCATCTCAAGCTATATGGGGAATTGTACTGGGAATCATGGGACCAGTAATCGCAATTGCCGTTCTTGTCACTCTGTACTTCACCGTTTTTAATAAATTTACCGATCAGCAATTTAGCGTACCCGACAATACGAGGCTACAAATGACTAGCACTGTTCAAGATCTAGAAAACCATTTAGAAAAGTACGGAAAACTCCCGAACTGCAAGGAATCTAATATTCCAGGTAGTTGTTCAGAATGGAACGAGTTCGTGGCTGAGTATAATCCTGACCTACCGAACGATGTTATATTTGTAAATAATGCAGATGTGGAAGATAGACCCAGGGGTAGTATTGTATACGCCACTAATACAACCTGTTTTGTAAATACACCTGTTTATCCTGGTTATTTGGAAGAGAAAGAATTAACAACAGAGCAAATCGAAGAGTATGCGGCACTCATATACTTTCATGAGGGCGGGCGGGCTTGCTATGCGACTATCCCCGACGACGCACGATAATTGCGCGAATATCTTTTAGTAAGATAATGCTTCCGATACCGATCACAATAAATACTATCTTATTCATTCGCCATGCCGCTTCAATATCTCCGTGCAAAAGGTACCAGTACGCTCTGGTTAAACCAATTGATGGAGCCCAATCAATACCAAACCGTTTATAGAGCGATAAATCTTCCAGCCAACTAAACGATGACAGAAATATCAGTACAGTTAGAAGTGCCCATACAAACAGCCTGCTTTCAGGTGTACTAAGTGTAAGTAAGCGCAGATATCTGCGAAACAACTCTTACGCTCCAGCTATAACAGACAGGATATTGAATCCAAGTCCAACTACGACAAGTACGATGAATATAATCAAAACTGTTTTGAGGTTTTCTTGACGACCCTGCAATGCGCTTCCGTCGGCTGCTTTCAAAACTCCAGCCCATATCAGTATCCAGTCAATCAGCGCCCATATCCCACAGCCACCTAAAGTGACAAGCTTTAATATACCTAAGCCGGTGTAACCAAGATAAAATCGGTCTATACCTAAAATTCCTACAAAGTATGCCAATAGCCAGGCTACGAGAAATGACTTACTGCCTTCCTGTGGTGGCATAGCGCCAGATGGTTGAGTTGGCATTTGACCAGGCATTGTGCCGCCCGGAGGAATTGGTGAACTGCCGACTGGTGAAACCGGTGCCTCTGAATTACTAACTGGTGCTTGAGGTTGATTAGAGCTATCCAAAATGGATCCTTTCGTTAATTACTCACAGTATAGCGCCTTGATTAATATAAAAACAAGTTGGCTAGGATTCGTTCTTACGCGTAGAGGGTGGTAGTGATTTAGGTTCGCTTTTTTCTAATGTTCTTTTTAGCACTTCTAATACACTTTTAGCATGTTCCTTGCTCATTCCTAAACGAGCAACCGCCAAAGGCTGGTTGTTGGGACCCGCCCCTTGCATAAAGTTCAGTACAACACCGTAGTTGTTCACCATAACGTGAACCATGTCCGTATATGCAATTCGAGCGTCAGCCGGCATAACCATCACTGTGTTTTGAGCGTCAACAATAATTTCATTCGGCAAGCTAGTTTGTTTTTCATCAGAATATCCAGCTAATTCCCATAATTTCATAGCTTCATCTTCCTGGGTAGCAAAATGACTGATTAGTAACAGTAAGATATCTTCGCTAGGCCGGGCTTTTCCAAGCTCATACATCGTAAGTTGCTCAATATCAATCTCTACTGCTCCAGAGACTTCAGCTAAGGTCTCAGAACGTCCTTCGCGAAGCTGTTGCAAGTGCTTCCCGAGATGGGCAAATGGCGCGCTTTTATTGTCGTTTTTTTGCTCACTCATTGTATGATAATCATCCTACTCCCCTCTAGGTATGAATGCAAGAGCCGTCTGGACATAACGCAAGCAGGATGACACACTAGGATAAATGACTATACAACAAAACGTTTCGCTTAAAGATCACTCCACAATGAGACTTGGTGGAACAGCAGCCTATCTCTGTGAGGTGACAGACAGGGCAGACGTTAAAGAAGCCTATGAGTGGGCAAAAGCACAAAACCTACCCATCATTACAATAGGGTCTGGTAGTAATATTTTCTGGCAAGATAGCGGCTTCCCTGGTCTTGTCATTGTTAACAAAATAACGGGATTCGAAATCAGTAATGAAGACGAGCATTCTGCATATATTTCTGTTGGGGCCGGAGAAAACTGGGATGCAGTCGTCAAGCGTACCGTTGAACATAACCTTAGTGGAATCGCAGAACTTTCACTTATTCCCGGAACGGCCGGTGCAACTCCAATTCAAAATGTTGGTGCATATGGTCGAGAAATCAGTGAAGTCCTCATAACAATTGAGGTCTTTGATATGCAAACGGGACAAATGAGAAACATGATGGCGCACGAGGCTGCTTTTGGATATCGTACCAGCCGATTCAAAACTATCGATAAAGGTAATTTCATCATCACAGGAATTACCATGCTTCTTCATAAAGACACTCCGACACCACCATTCTATGATGCCGTTAAGCGTTACTTCGATGAGCATCAAATTACCATCTATTCAGCGCAAGCTGTGCGTGATGCTGTTATAGCTATCCGACAGGCAAAGTTACCCGATCCAGCTCAAGTACCGAACAATGGTTCATTTTTCAAAAATCCGCTGATTACCGAGTCTCAACTTCAAGTATTACTAAATGATGTGCCTGATTTACAGTACTGGCATATGAAAGACTCAGTAAAATTATCGGCAGCATGGTTGATTGAAAAAGCTGGCTTTAAAGATTTTCAAGACCCAGAGACAGGCATGGCCACATGGCCAACGCAGCCGCTAGTTCTTATTAATCAGACCGCTACCAGCACGTCTCAGTTACTACAGTTCAAATCAAAAATAGTAACTGCTGTACAGGAAAAATTTGGGATTATTCTCGAACAAGAGCCAGAACTTTTGCCATGAGCACGACATAAGCGTATACTTTTAGTAAGTATAAGAATTTAAAAATAAAAGGCGATATGACGCTACTAACACCTGAAACAAATCCCCCTCAAACATATGAAACAACACAGGAATATGGTTATTTAGCTACCAATCTGCCGCCTATTGAGTCAGGTTTCGACACATCAACCCTGACACTTCGAGAACGTACATTTGTTAGTATTCTGGCTGTACAGGCTCAAAATTTTTCAGTAAAACCTGAGGAGCAATATCAGTCATCTAACCTTCTAGCCGAATGCCTCTATCTAGGGGCCTTATCAATATATGATGAAGTTCATACCGCAACCACCAACAAGACGGCTGCTTTTTATACAGCACTAGACTTTATTGATTTTGAATTAGAGCACATACAGGCATCAACGTTAGAGATTTGCGATATTGAAACATCAGCTCCAAGTAAAGAGCATAAGTCCATTACGGCAGTAGTGAGATCTTGGCATAATGAAAGACGAATGACACAAGAAGGTGATGAACTCCCCGACGGGCATTTGCACGTACTGCTCCGTGATGCCAGTAAAACTGGCTCTAACAGACTCTTCAACCAGACGAAGGAAATTGTGGCATCTCATCAGCAGGACACCATTACAGAACCTGAACCCAAGTTCATAGATGTAGCCCCAAAGAATCACAAGAGATTCTCACTAGCACGGCTTTCATTAAAACAGCTGATTGCGTAAAGTTATTTTTTATCGCTCGGCAACGGGAATTTCAACGCAAATTCAGTAACCTCATTTGAAATCTGTTGTAATGTTTTCTTGTCATTTATGGCATGTATAGCTCTCTGCATCCAATCAGCTATCAAAGACATGTCTGCTTCTTTTAGGCCGCGAGTCGTGATTGCAGGAGTTCCTAAACGTAAACCTGACGGACGGAACGGGGGTAATGGATCATTCGGAATAGCGTTACAATTAGCATTCAAGCCAACTGAATCTAATACATCTTGGGCTTCCCTACCATTAATATTGAAGCTCGCCAGCATATCAACTTGAATCATATGATTGTCGGTGCCATTGGTTACAAGTTTGAACCCGCGTTCCATAAGTTCATCTGCCAGCTTACGGGCATTTGCAATTATTTGCTGAGCATATATTTTGAAGTCAGGTTGCATTGCTTCATGAAACGAGACTGCCTTAGCTGCAATTGTATGCATGTGCGGACCACCCTGAAAACCAGGGAAGATTTCACGATCAATGAGTGTCGGGAGATTTTCAACAGTTTTTTCAACTTGCTTCAGTGGATTACCGACAGTACCGTTTGAAAGAATCATACCACCTCGTGGCCCCCGCAATGTCTTGTGCGTAGTGGTTGTCATTATGTGAAAGCCTTCATCAAGTGGATTTGGTAGCGCTCCACCTGCAATTAAGCCTGCTATGTGAGCCATGTCAGCCATCATAACTGCATTTACTTTTTTTCCTATCTCAGCGAACTTTTTATAATCAAGGTTTCGAGGATAACCACTAAACCCAGCTAGGATTATTTTGGGTTTTTCTTTTATGGCTACATCCATCATTTTTTCATAGTCAATCTCACCCGTTTCTAAATCTTTGATACCATATCTGACAAAGTTATAGAGTTTTGCGCTACTGGTAACTGGATGACCGTGCGTAAGGTGGCCCCCATGATCTAATTGCATTGCCATAATAGTATCGCCTGGTTCTAACCATGCTTGATAAACAGCAATGTTCGCTGGCGCACCACTGTGTGGCTGGACATTTGCATGATCACTACCGAATATTTTCTTAGCTCTATCTATGGCTAATTGTTCAACCTTATCCGTAACATCTTGACCGCCATAATACCTACGGCCAGGATAACCTTCTGAATATTTATTCGTGAAAATACTACCCATGGCGTCTAAAACTGCACGACTAACGTAGTTCTCACTCGGTATGAGCTCAAGACCTCTACGCTGTCGTTTCTCTTCCTCTGCAATAAACCGATGTATTTGTGTATCTTTCATAAGTCTCCCTTATTAATCTTGGACGAATTCGGTATATTGCTACAACATAGGTCTATTTTACCAGAATTGTCTGTAAAAAATCTCATTGAATCTTATACCATTTATGATAAATTAATCAGTATATGAATACGACCAACGAAAAAATCGGCCAGTTAATTTACCAAATACGTAAAGATCGCGGCTTAACGCAGGCAGCTTTTGCACGCAAAATGGGCACCAGTCAAAGTGCTATCAATAGAATAGAACACGGTAAGCAAAATTTGAGTCTCGATACACTTGGTCGCATAAGTGATGTTTTGAATAAACCTATTATAAATGTGGCTGGACATTCAACGAATTTCCGCGTCACTGGGGCGCAAGAATTACGCGGAACTGTCGAAACAAAAACAGCAAAAAATAGCGCTGTTGCACTTCTATGTGCAAGCCTTCTTAATAAGGGAACAACAAAACTGCTCCGCGTACCGCGAATTGAAGAAGTAAATCGAATAATTGAGGTTCTCGAAAGTTTAGGCGTCAAAGTACGTTGGTTTGGCGGTAATAATTTGGAAATAAAACCCCCAGCCAAATTAAACTTGGATGCGATTAACCAAGAATCTGCCCGACGTACTCGTAGCGTTATCATGCTAGCCGGTCCGCTAATGAATCAGTTCAAAGAATTCAAAATTCCATATGCCGGCGGATGCAAACTAGGTAAGCGTTCGGTGCAGACACATCTGTACGCACTTGAAGAGTTTGGCGTGACAACTGATGTCGTCCCCGGATGGTACAAGATGAAAATAAGTCATCAAAAAGCTGAAAAAATTGTAATGTACGAAATGGGAGAAACACCAACTGAAAATATTCTTATGGCAGCAGCGCTGCGTGAGGAAACCGTCAAAGTCCACCAGGCATCATCAAACTATAACGTACAGGATTTATGTCATTTTCTGAAAAAACTTGGTGTAAAAATTGAAGGTGTCGGTAGTGCGACATTAACAATTACCGGCGTGAAGACAATAAACAAATCTGTATCCTATACCGTTGGAGAAGATCCGGTAGATACAATGTTCTTCCTTGCTGCAGCTATTGTTACTAATTCTGAAATTACTATAACGCGTGCTCCGATTGAATTCTTAGAAATAGAACTTCTGAAACTAGAAAAGATGGGTGCGGTTATAACAAAATCAGCTGAGTACATGAGCGACAATAAACATACACTCCTAGCTGATTTACATATTCACAAACATGGTCTACTAAAGGCTCCTAAAGACAAACTCCATCCCTTGCCATTCCCAGGTCTCCTTCCAGACAATCTGCCATTCTTTGTACCAATCGCCGCTGTTGCAAAAGGTCATACACTTCTGCACGATTGGATGTATGAAAACAGAGCCATATACTTTACCGAACTTAGCCGACTGGGCGCAAATGTCGAGCTCATAGATGCGCACCGAGTATTCGTAAACGGACCTACTGAGTTCACTAGCGCAGACGTTACTTGTCCGCCGGCTTTGCGACCCGCCGCAATTCTATTGATTGGAATGCTGGCAGCGAACGGAACATCAATGCTTCGTAACGTGTACTCAATCAACCGAGGCTATGAAGATATAGCTAGTCGCCTCGAGCAACTTGGCGCGAATATAGAAGTAATCAATTCACTCTAAGCCCTGGATATATAAGGAAAATCTTTAAGGTAATATCGTCTTAGCATTTCTGGTGCTTTTGTAATGCCGATTCTGGTTGTTCGTATAATTTCGTTTTGCGCTACAGGACGCCGTAGTTGTACCTGTAATGGTTCATGTTGCAGATTATGTTGCTTCAGCGACCCGTCTATAGATAGAGCTTGAGCTAACTTTGCTGGGCCATTCGTAAGGTTTAACCCAACTACGCCTGGCCGATGCCGTTGCAGTGCTTCTACACCTGTTACCGGTTCTGCAGCACGTATAAGCACGCCTTCCCCAAATCCTTCACGACCAGCCGTAACGTTAAAACACCAGTGGATTCCATAAATACGGTAGACGTATGCACGCCCGGCAGGTCCAAACATAGCCTCGTTACGCATAGTAGGACCTATAAATGTATGTGAAGCTGGGTCATTTTGATCATACGCTTCTACCTCTACTATTCTTACGACCGCCCGGCTTCCATCATCATAAGTTCTTATTATTTCAGCACCAAGAAGTCGAATTGCAGCTTCTTCTGTAGTTAATGGAGTGAGTATAGTCTGAAGTTTTGACACGAATAAATGGTATCAAAAAGCGTTCAAAGTAGTCTGACTAAAATACATTGGGCGATATCGTATTGTGTTTGAGAGCTACTTCAGTGGGTGTTGTTCATCAGTGAGAGCGTAATACGTAACTATAAATATCCAGATATGAAAACCTATCGCAGGCAGAGCTTGACCCAGCGGAGCAATACCGGATGTAAAAATAAACAATCCGATACCCACAGAAAACAACAAAAGCTCAAAATATACTGACCGTGTAAATATCTGCTTGGAACGATCACGTTTCTGCGACTTAGCGAATTCATATATAAGAAATGGAAGAGAAAAAGCTAAAATAAAAGCTGCAACCGTATGAATAATCCTATAAGGATTATTCTGGCCGTAAGGCACGATAGCAGCTACCACCTGTCCGACCTGTCCGATTAAAAAGTAGACTACAAATTTTTGATTAGTGTGAAACGCATCTTTTATATAGTAAGCAAAAGTAGTGAACAATAACGCACTACCTATGAGCCCCCAAGTAAACAAAAAACGGGACTCATGATTTACTCCCAGTGAACTAATTGGACGGTCATCAATCAGGCCAAGTCCAGTGTTGTACATCCCAATCAAAATAAATGTCCATAAAAAAAGCACACCAAGCACTCCACTATAAAGTTTGATGCAGTGAATTATTTTTTCAATCATACAGTCATAGTAGCAAACCTAGTCAATTAGGTATGGTTAAGTATCTCATTCCATATAAAAAAGGTCAGAATTACTGACCACTTTTATATGGGGCGAGACCACAAAAGCTATCCGTACACTGTTGTAACTGATAGCAAGTATGAGATGGTCTATTTTCCTGTTTTTTGAACTCTAAATTTCCAGTAATTGACAACTCCCCAAATACAGCTAATCACTAGGACTATCGCGAAAATACCAAGAATAACCAAACCAGTTCCACTAGAACTAAAAAGACCACCATGATTACATTCGTCTATAGGCATCAATAGTTTTGCCAGTACAAGAGCAAGGAACAATGAGACAAATAGAGCACCGAATTTGGTTTGCTTAAGAATAAAAAATACAACCGACAAAACAACGCATGCAATTAGCATTACGAACCAAATATTAGCCAGAAACACCGCTTGGTCGGCATAATCGGGGCAATAGGGTCCATTAGAGTTGGGTAAAGAAATCTGCGCAAAATTATACATATTGCTAGTATATCAATAAGGAAGTCCGTAGACTTCCTTATAGTTTCTGATACTTTGGGGCGAGTGATGGGAATTGGTCACATTCTGCGGCCCCTGAACTTCTACCAAGACAGCAAAGCTGTCAGGTGAAGATTCCCGTCCGAACTGCCACTGGCAGTTCTCCCCCACGACCTTAGGCGTAGGTCACTTCATACCAGTCCATTTGAAAAACCCGACACAAGGTCGGGTTCTACAAATGGGGCGAGTGATGGGAATTGAACCCACGGCCTTCTGTGCCACAAACAGACGCTCTAACCAACTGAGCTACACCCGCCATGTCAACACTAGATGATTATCTTACCGGCTCATGAGCCAAACAAGCGTGAGCTCCTAAGCCGGTAAGATATGACCTGTGCATCCTCTATACTTTTACAAACAGCTAGCTTGGTTTGTAAAAGTTTCAAACACTGCAACAGTGTCTAAAACAGGGGTGATTATAGACTACTGGAGCTTTTTATTCAATCGGACTTCTTTTTGTTTGCAAAGTAGAACAAATACGTAACTTCTAAAAGCCCAATTGAGTTGAATATAAGCATTCCAATAAACCACCATTTTTGGTTATTTTGAGCTGATTTCCACAGCGCATACGCCTTAAGTGGGAGTGTAAGTAAGGAAAGAATCAATAAATTTTGCACTAACGGATCAGAAAAATTATACGGCTGCATAGTACCAGTATGTCATATGTCATGCGTGTAGAAAACTAACGGACTGAGCTATTATAAGCCTCCATTACCTTTCCTCGATCGCTAAAATATCGTTCATAATAATTCTCTAGCTCAGTAGATATATTTTCTAGTTCAGTACCTATGAATGAATGAGCCTCGTTATAGTAATCAATCTCAGGATAGCCCTCCAGCTTACTAAGAATAGGTTTCGAATCAGGCTTACCTAGCTCTGCGTTTAACAATGTAAGTATTTCAGTCTGCTCATCCGGTGACAACCGGCTGTAGGCAACGTGCAGCATTTCATGCGCACCTGTTACTATGGCTTGATTATATTCTTTAGGATTAGAGTAGCTAAGTATAAAAATAGACTGGCCTTCAGCACAGCCTAATTTGTTTGACGTGCATTTTTGGTCAAGCTCTTCCTGAGGAATAACCGCAGGTTCAAATCTGAAAAATAGCTGCTGGCCCGTCTCATTTAAACCAGCTGCTTCCGCAAGAGATTGTATTTCATCAGATGGCGTGTAGGTTCTACGATGCCACCAATCCCCTATAGCTATAGCATTTTGTATAGCGAAAAAACCAATAATTATAACTAGAATAAGTAGAACTAAATCAATTTTCCGTCGCATACAGATAGTCTACTTCAATAATACGACGCTACGAAGTTTTACACTTCTTTTCCCATGTACCAATTTCTACCTTCTTGTATTTATCCTTAACGGCCGACCAGGCAACTTTGTGGGAAGCTTGTTCCCTTGTATCGTTGCCTCGTCGGTCCGAAGAATATTTCTACTCATCCCATGCACTACTAAAAGCTTTCGTATACACGGTTTGAGCACTTTCAGGGAGGCTATTTATTACCGAATACGGTAACTCATTCGTCTCCGTGTATGGCGCAGTAATTCCTATTGACTACTGTGGCGGCTACGGCTTGTAAGGGCATTTACAATCCAAAGCAGAACTGATGCGCCAATAAAGGCTACGAGCAGGCTATATAGATTGAATCCACCGACACCATCAGCACCGAACAGGCTAAATATCATACCGCCCAAGAAAGCACCTATGATACCAACAATAATATTTCCTAAAATACCTTGTTGAGCATTTCGCCCCGTTACAATTGATGCTAACCAGCCAGCTAAGGCTCCGAACAGTATCCATGCAAGAATACCCATACATTCTCCTTTCGTTAGTTAATGTACCCATAGAATATCAACTGCGTCATGATGATGCTGTTTGCTAAATCACAAATCTATAGTGATATTTTATAGAATATAGCCTCAACAACTGCTACCATTAGCAAATGATTAGCTACATAGCTGCAGTTGAATCTCAGGTCAGGGCTTATGATGTGCCCTGGTTTATGTATGCTGCAATAGCAGGAGTCCTCTTGCTATACGCCTGTATTGAATACTTGCAAAGCCGGCATGAGCATGTCTTAAGTTTCAAGGAATCCGTACGCTGGTCCGTTTTCTACATCAGTCTAGCGCTGCTTTTCACTATTCCCGTCTACATATTCATAGGTCAGCAGGCAGCTGCAGAATATGTTGCTGCGTGGGCAGTAGAAAAAGCTCTGAGTCTAGATAATCTGTTTGTTTTTGGAATGATTTTTGCGGCTTTTGGCGTGGAAGCAAAATACCGGCGGCGCATCCTTAACTACGGTATTGTCGGGGCAATACTTTTTAGACTTATATTCATTTTGGCCGGCTATGAGTTGCTGCGTCGTTTTTCATGGGTAAGCATTATTTTTGGAATCATCTTGCTCAAAGCCGCTTGGCAGGCATTTAAACATGCTCGTTACGGGGTAAACTATAAATCCAGTGATATAAAAAATTCATTTACGTGGCGGCTAATGAATAAGATATTACCGATACACCATGAATTCGACGGCCACAAACTGATAACCCGGGTTAAGGGTAAACGAATGCTGACAATGATGGCCGGGGTGATTATTATGATTGAACTGACCGATATCATTTTTGCAGTAGATAGCGTGCCAGCAGTTTTAGCCGTTAGCCCAAGCCGCTACATTGCCTATGCGAGCAATGTCTTTGCAATCTTGGGTTTGCGTTCCCTGTTCTTTGTATATGATTCAGTCGCAACAAAGTTCTGGGCCATAAATTGGGCCTTAGCGGCCATATTAAGTTGGATAGGGTTTAAAATGATTGCCACCCCACTTGGCTTCCACCCAGCTGTCGGTATAAATCTCATTATAATATTCGGATTGCTCGTAGCCGGAATTTTAGTATCCGTATTACGACCTTCTAGAAAATTTAGTAAATAAAATGAATTTAGAACTAGATTACAGATTGTAGCGTGATTCTATATTAACTTTGAGTTTACTTAACACAGGGTTTGGGCATTTTTCAAGAACTAAGCTTACCTTAACGTCATCAATAATCTTCCTGAGGTATGTATTTATAGTTTCCTTATCTTGACTGTGTTGTACAGCAAACCTCACACCATTCTCGATATCTTCTGTGTTTTCAGCGAGAACATTAAAGCCATTTTTTATACCTAACTTACGAATACGACCACGAAGCATTACACCATTTAACGATGATTTATCTGATGTGATTTCGTAGATGTCCCAATATATCAGTTTTTGACTCATTGCATAATAATAACAAAAAAGTAGACGCCGTGCTGACGTCTACTAATTGAATCTAGCTTGGTACCCCGGGAGGGATTCGAACCCCCGACCTAATGGTTAGAACCCACTTGCTCTATCCAGCTGAGCTACCGGGGCTGGTGCGGGATGGGGGAATCGAACCCCCGTCCTAAGTTTGGAAAACTTATATATTAGCCGTTATACGAATCCCGCATACATGTTTTGATCTTTAAGGTTCGATTCCGGAATCGCCCCACCTCCGGCGGGCCCGAAACTTCGCGACTGAAAACAAGTTTTCATCGGAAGGTTTCCTTGCGAACTGCCACCGGCAGTCCTCACCCCGTCCTAAGTTTGGAAAACTTATATATTAGCCGTTATACGAATCCCGCAAGACTCGCGGTATTATAGCAGATATCTGCGTGTTTTACCCTGTTATAAATCGTTCGAGGTAGTCACCCAGTACGTACGCTGAGCCGGCAGCAATAGCCCCGAGTATGAGGGTTTCAACAACAGCCCGGACAACCGGAGTTTGAGCCACGCGGCTTTTTAATAAACCTATTGTGATAAACGCTACTGCGGTGAGAGCAGTAGCTATACCGAACAAATTAGATAGTTCAAGTTTAAAGACGGCATCTACGACATATATTAATAATGGTATGAGACCAAAGAGCAGAAAAGATACGAACGTTGTACTACCGTTGATAACTGGTGAAGGTTCATCCTTGGATGATTCACCCTTCTTTTCCATAACTTCATGCTCTGACTTTGTAGACAAGTAAGATCCAACACCCATAGAAATACCGTCGGCTATTAAGTTGGCAAATCCTAGAACTAGAATAATAGTAGTACTAAAACGAGCTCCGGTTGCGCCGGCAACCACCGCAAATGTAGTAACCGCACCGTCAATGCCGCCATAAACGAATTCTCTTAAGTAATCTTCAAAGTGCTGCTTTATACCCGTAACAAAATTCCCAGATTTTTTCATAGGTCCAGTATAGCAGATGCTTTATCTGTTATAGAATCGCTGATAACAGAACAATACTTATCATGGGAACCGTTATATCATCAAGACCGAAAACGGATATATTTTCTGCGGCAGTACTAAGCACAGGTATAAGAAGCAACACTGCTAGATACCCCAAGCCACTTCTATCTAGCTGCAGAAGAGCAAGCGAAGTTATGACTAATGAAATAATAAAAAACACAGCACTGCCTCCAACCGTCTTGCCCTGACCCAGTATTTTATATGGTTTGAAGTTAAGTTTAGATCCTATCAATGATGCGAGGCCGTCAGCTAGGCCTAGCTGGAGTATAGCCGCGCTGAATATAATTGCCTCGGGTGACAAGTAGGCCGTCATCGCTACGGCAATCGGGTATAAGAACTCCCCAATGGTCCAGCGCTTTGTGCGATGGATAGCTTCAAATACCCTGAAAATTCTAGAGAAACTGACGACGACAAACATGGCGAGAGCAATTGCAATAATCTGATAGGTATTAAGATAAACCGGCCAAAACGCAATCCAGCAAGCCACCAATATATGGACCGTTACCCGGCTTTTTGAACGTGGAATCAAACCCTCTCGCCAGAGCATTTCAGCCAGTACAAGTATTCCACCAACGCCAAGTATGGCAAAGATTAAACTATACATTACTACCATTGTAGCCTAGAAGCACAAGCTTTACTTTATTTTTTTAATATTAAAACTCCCAGTAGATTTACCGGGAGTTTTAAGTTTTATGACGCTACTTATCTTAGCTGCGTGCTTCGCCGACAGTGTCAGTGTTGAAGTCTACGAAAGGTACGTACACCTCCCAAAGTGCTTCTTCTGCGTCACTCAATGCCTGAGAAGCTTCTACCCATTTCTGGACATCAGCAACATTAATGCTAACTTCCTGACCAGTATTGATTGCTGGTGAACCAGCCGTACGTGTCAGATTCGTCTCAGCAAATACAATCTCTGCTCCGCTTAAATTAACGCTGTTAATAATTCCGTAGGTTTGAACTGCTTTACGGGCCAGTACAGAGTATGAATCGCCTTCTTGAGCTACATAGTTATATGCTTCGCTAGAAGTTTCTTCAGCTGGTACTTCCTCAGTTGTTTCTGCTTTTTCACCCTCTGTCTGCGATACTGCAGCGTCTTCGCTATGATTTTCTCCGTCATCAGCACTGACGGTAGGTACTACAAACAGTACTCCTGCAAGTAATGCTAATACTAGTAATGAACTTAATTTTTTCATATTCCCTCTCTTAGTTCCCACCCATTTGTTATTAATGGTAAAGCTAGTATGACAGACAAATGAGCTTATGTCTAAAGCATTTTTTACTATTCTATCTACTCATAACGCAGTGCTTCAATAGGGTCAATTCTACTAACGTGGCGGGCAGGTAATGCAATTGTCTTTAGGACCTAGAAAAAATTGGAAGTTTTCATCAGAAGGTTTCCTTGCAACAAACCAGCGGCATGTCTCACTTTCGACTCACTCCTTGAGTCTAAGAACGAAGAATTTTCTCGACCAATGAAAAAGCACCGTACTACGTACAGTGCTTTTTCATTGGTCGGGGTGAAAGGACTCGAACCTTCGACCTCACGGTCCCAAACCGCGCGCGCTAGCCAACTGCGCCACACCCCGGGACAATAAGTAACCTACGGTTATCTTAATAGTCAGGGCATGATTATATCCAATAACAGAGGGAAATACCAGCCCTGTTACCCTCATTAGCTTGCTTTTTGTTCATAGTGGACCGTATTATGTACTAAAGTATGAATCCCGAACTTATAAAAATAAAAATTACTCCGCGTCAACCAATCATTAGTTTTATTAGAAGTCTGATTGCAGTAGCATTTGCTATAGCTGCCCTAGCTGCTTTCGGATATGCTTCAGACTTTATTGGAATCTTGCCTTCTTTAGCATTTTTAATTGTAGTAATGGTTCTCATTGGTCTACTCATAAGAGGCAAGGATATCATTGATGAATTAAGAATTACCTCGACATCATTCGATTTTTACACGCATGGGATTTTAAAAAAATCTGTTTTAATGCAGGATATCAGTTGGCTGAAAGCTACTCTGTATACTAACCATACTCACCGTGCAGGAGACATAAATATTTCATTCCTTAGTATTTTTCTCACTAACGATAAAGAAGAACGGTATAGTTTTAGTAATCTTGCATCGTTCAGCACTAATGCAATTACGCAGTTTAACGATGTAATGGCTGGTTTACCTCAGTTTGAATTAATACACCAGGAACCCGAACATAAAAGGCATTTGACTGATTTTACCAGAGGTAAGCCGGAATTTATGGCAATATACCAGATTAGATTATTACCATAATATTGCTAGCAAAGTAATGGTACTATATGGATATGGATAATCAACAACCAACAAATCAAGAGTTTCAAGCCCAGCAAGTCAGCGAAGCTCGTCCAATAGAACGAGCGACAGATCATAAGGATTTTCAAACTTTCATTCCGACCAAAAACATGCCGGCTTTGCTATCGTATTATGCTGGGGTTTTTGGATTCATACCATTCTTGGGACTACCAGCCACAATAGCAGCGCTGGTGCTTGGTCGCATCGGTATTCGTAAGGCGAAAGCCAACCCCACTCCTGGTGCTAAAGGCCACGCAATCGCCGGCCTCGTTATGGGTACGCTGCAAATGATCGTCTTTATTCTGTTCCTTGCTTTTATCCTAATGCAGGGCTAGTCAGTAAAAAATTGCAGGTGCTCAATACTGTCAGCTAAACCATCTGAGTTGGTTTTAATAAGTGCCGCATTAAATTGTAGTTGACCAGTCTCAGCTAATCGATTCAAAGTTTTTGTCTGATGCTTCCAGCGATCAATAATAACGTCAAGCTCAACGCCAAGTGACGAATGAAGCACACCGCACATTCCAACGTCAGTCATATGAGCCGTGCCTTTTGGTAGTACCATTGCATCTGCTGTTGGCACATGCCAGTGATCCCCAATAACTGCAGATACTCGACCGTCCAAATAATACCCGATGACGCGTTTTTCGCTGCTAAAATCACCATGAAAGTTAACAATTCGGTAATCCGCGTCTTTGATACTTTCAATTTCTAGTATGTCATCAATGAAATCTAATGGGTTTGTCGTTTCAATGGCGCGGCCAACCGTTTGGCCTAAGACAGAAATTACAGCTACCGTTTTACCAGACTTCTCGATGATTTTCCAGCCACGTCCAGGGCAGTCAACCATATTCCCCGGGCCCGTTATAGGCGAGTTGGGGTCGCTAAGCAGCGAGTGGGTCTCGCCCAGGTGTGGCGACCAG
>JBBQYC010000013.1:0-19314 GCA_038209015.1 Saccharimonadales bacterium (SeqCode) | reverse complement strand
TTGTTCGCCGTTATCCGGCTGGCTCAGGAGTAGGTTGTCCGTATCCACGCCGATTCGTTTAGCGTAAGCAGGGTCAAGGGCGTGCTCGGCATCAATAAAAGCCGCTGTTCCACCACGCTTTTGAACTTCTGCCACGGCGTGAAGTGTAAGTGTCGTTTTACCAGAACTTTCAGGGCCGTACACCTCAACGATACGCCCGCGTGGAATACCACCACCTAGAGCAATATCTAGACTCAAACTGCCGGTGGGTACTGTTTCAACATTATGTTGTGTACCTTCGCCGAGTTTCATAATTGAGCCTTTACCAAACTGCTTTTCTATGTTCTCCAATGCCAAATCAAGCGCTTTAGCCTTGCCTGTGGCATCGTTAACCTCACTCATGGTTTTTTTCTCAGTCGATTTTTTTGCAGCCATCCTGTACCCTCCAATTATTCCATTCGTTCTCCTAGTATAACAAAGAAGAAGGGTCTAGTATCGAGCTAGCGCTTACTCTATAATACTCAGTAATGCGTCCCGCTAGAACTAAAAATAATATGGGTGTACTGTTTGCACGTAATTCAAGCAGTATTTGTTGGGAGTTCTAACGGGATGCGTATATCTGATGCTTTGGTGGAGAAGCTGCTGCTTGGAGCAGAAAAACTAGACAACAAACAGCTAGAAGGCTTGGGACAGCAAAAAGAGGCTGAAAAAAAACCTCTGCAAGATTTGGTGATAAAAAATGATATCGTCACCGAAGAAGAGCTCACTAAACTCTACGCCGAAGAAATTGACATCCCTTATGTTGAATTGAATCCTAAAGAAATTAAGTCAGAGGTATTGAAGCTCGTTCCTGAGAGAATAGCCCGTCAGTATGCAGCCGTCGTTTTTGGTATCTCCGAAGACGGCACTAAGCAGCTGGCTATGTCAGATCCTGATGACATACAGGCTGTCAGCTTCTTAAAGAAACAGCTCGGTGAACAAGTCGAGATTTATGTAGCAACGAACAAGAATATACAGGTTGCTCTGGAGCAATACCGAGGCAACATCGGCAATGAATTAACAAAAGTTATAACACCGGATGATCTTGAGGAAGAAGATGAGATTGTTGATGAATCAGACCTAGCAGAAGACTCGCCAATTGCACAAACCGTAAACTTACTTATTGAATATGCCATCCGCTCGGGTGCCAGCGACATACATATCGAACCCCGCGAAGATTTCGTGAGCGTTCGCTACCGTGTTGACGGTATTTTGCGCGAAGCCAATAAACTTCCTAAGAAAGTTGTAAATTCGCTAGTTTCTCGCATCAAAATCCTTTCAAACCTAAAGATTGATGAACGGCGCGTGCCACAAGACGGTCGCTTTAAAATCCAGCTTGGTGGCGCAATGTACGCACTGCGCGTTTCCACCCTACCAGTCAGTGATGGAGAAAAAGTTGTCATGCGTATCTTAGACGAATCATCAAAATCGATCACACTCGAAATGCTCGGATACTGGGGATACAACATCGAGACCATTAAAAAAGCTATCAAGCAGCCCCACGGTATGATTCTTGTCACTGGACCCACAGGTTCTGGAAAATCTACCAGCTTGTTCTCTGTGCTTAGTATGCTCAACGAGCCGTCGGTGAATATTTCAACTATTGAAGATCCGGTGGAGTACCGCATATTTGGCGCAAATCAAACACAAGTGAATCCGAAAGCCGGTATGACATTTGCGGCCGGGCTGCGAGCTTTATTGCGACAAGACCCGAACATTATCATGGTTGGAGAAATTCGCGATGAAGAAACGGCCAATCTCGCTACCCAAGCTGCGCTAACCGGTCACTTAGTTTTTGCTACGCTTCACACTAATAATGCCGCTACTTGCTTGCCACGTCTTTTAGATATGAAGATTGAACCATTTCTGATTGCCAGTACAGTACGGGCCGTTGTCGGTCAGCGACTTGTACGGCGGCTATGTGTTGATTGTCGCGAAGAAATAATTCCAGAGGCTGGGATTATTAAGCAGATCAATGACGTATTTGGGACTGGTGATTCCAGCGTAATGAAACAAATTCATAAGCTAGAGGCTCAAGCACTTGAATACGGAATAGGTAAAGATGCAGGCGGAAAAAGCAAGGTCAATATAGCCGCACTATCAACCTCAGAGTCGAAGATCCAAAAACTGTATAAAGCTCATGATGATGGCTGCACGGCCTGCGGGCATACTGGTTATAAAGGTCGCATGGGTATTTATGAACTACTAGCAAACACTCCTGAGGTTCAGAAAATGATTGTGAATAATTCTGCAGCAAATGAAATTCAAAACCAAGCTATCGCTGAAGGCATGATTACCATGCAGATTGACGGACTTATAAAAGCGCTTCGAGGACAAACAACAATCGAGGAAATCCTACGCGTAACAGCGGAAAAATAGTATGAATATCGTTAGACTTTTACGCATCAGATTCAAACGAGCTACACTTAAACAAATAGTATGGTCATCATATACGTATAGCCTGTTGATAACCAAAAGGAGTCTAACGGGATGAAGTTTACGTATACTGCTACAGACAGCGACGGCAAACGAGTACAAGGAATAACTGAGGCAGTTGATAAAAACTCTGTTATTTCTGGGCTTCGCAAACAAGGTTTATCACCTGTTCTTATTAAATCAGACACCAGTGCTAACAAATCAAAAAAAATTGGTAAAGTTAAAAATCGCGAAATTGTTGTATTCACCCGTCAATTATCGACTATGGTTTCGGCCGGAGTACCATTAGTGCGCGCGCTTGCCACACTGCAATCACAGACCGAAAACAAAAACTTTAAATCTGTAATCCTAACGATTGCTAAAGATGTGGAAGGCGGCGCGCCCCTACACCAAGCATTCGAAAAATTTCCAAACGTATTTTCAGACATCTATATAAATATGGTTAAAGCCGGTGAAGCTGCTGGTATTCTGGATGATATTTTAAAGCGTTTAGCGACACAGGTAGAGCAGGATGCCAGCATGAAAAAGAAAATTAAGACAGCCATGGCATACCCAGTTGTCATTTTTTGTATTACTATTTTGTCTTTCTTTGGAATCATGCTTTTTGTACTACCAAAGATTGGCAAGATCCTAACCGATTTGGGCGGACCTGATGCAAAATTGCCGATATATACACAGGTACTTCTTGATATCAGCGCGTTTTGTACAGGCAGCACAATCATCCCAATGGTGCCAAATGCCATATTTATAGTCGTAACTTCGTTTATAGCTGTATATTTTCTACGCCGCTACATCAAAACTCCTAAAGGCAAGTACCTATTCCATAGCCTGTTGCTTCGAATCCCTATACTAAATGGCATTATCCTTAAAATCGCCATAGCCCGGTTTTCCCGCACATTCGCATCCCTTATGAATGCTGGTGTCGGGGTTCTTGATTCGCTCGAAGTAACCGGTGGAGCAATTGGCAATAAGGTTATTGAAGAAGAACTCAAAGAGGCCGCTAAGCAAGTCAAGAACGGAAAGCAGCTCAGCGAACCACTCAGTCAAAGCAAATACTTCCCAGCTATCGTTTCGCAGATGCTTGCCATCGGCGAGGAAACAGGACAAATAGATACTATCCTCGTGAAAGTTGCCGATTTCTATGAGGAAGAAGCATCAGCGGTTATTGATAGTCTTAGTTCAATCATTGAGCCACTTATGATCGTTGTGCTCGGTGGATTAGTGGGAATAATTGCTGCGAGCGTTATGGGGCCGATTGCGTCACTGAGTCAGAATATTGGGTAAATTAACAGGAGCGTATACCTCTTGTATACTGAAGCATAAGTTCTATGAAGCATGACAATACTAATATACAATCTGGTTTTACAATAGTTGAACTCATCGTAGCCATGATTGTTGGCGCGATTTTAGCAGGATCAACCACGCTTATTATTGTGGATCAAGCACGCCTGAGCCAGCTTGGACGAGACGTCGCTTTAGCTAACTCATATGCTGAAACAAAGATAGAGGGGCTTCGAAGCAAGGGATTTAACGGCATTGCCTCAGGTACTACGAACGTTAGCAATGAGCTGCCAGAAGAGCTGAAATTGCCAAGAGAAGGCACCTTAGTGATCAGTGACGCCAGTAGCGGTATCAAGCAGATTGATTTGGAGATTACCTACAATGACCAAGGAACTCAGCGAACATACAATTATAGAACGTACGTAGGAGAGCTCGGTGTCGGCCAATACTAACCAATCTGGCTATACCCTGCCCGAACTGCTGGTTGTGTTGAGCGTCTTTGGAATTTTGTCAGTTGGGCTGCTTGGTATTTTCACTAATTATTTTGCCGTTATTATACGCAATAATGCGCTCGTTGATATGACAGTAGCTGCTCAAGGATTTTTGAGTGCCACGGAAGAAAACCTGCGCTACGGTGCCGGCGTAAGACAAACCAACACCATCCCAGATGCTAACGCCCCAAGTGGGGGCTGGAACACCAGTAACAGTATATTCGTGATTATTATATCTGTGCCGGCTGTAGATTCTGATCGTAATTACATCATCGATACCGCAACCGGTGACCCATATAGCAATGAGCTGGTGTATTATCGTCAGGACAATCTACTCCTGCAAAGAACACTTGCCAATCCAAATGCAATTGGAAATATGGCAACATCAACGTGCCCGCCAGCCAGCGCCGGTCCCGGCTGTCCTCCTGACAAGGAATTACTACAAGATCTTGATACGATTGAGTTTGTTTTTTATGACCGTGACGACTCTATTACGCCCGATCCATTACTAGCCCGGTCAGTTGCTATCAATCTTAAGACGACTAAAAGTATATTCAGTGATTCCATTAGTCTAGATAACACCGTTCGAGTAACGTTTAGGAACAGGTTCTAGTTATGAAACGATTCCAACAAAAAGGCTCTATTCTTATATCATTAATAATTACGTTACCGTTTCTAATAACAATCGTAACTGCGTATTTAAGCCTGGCCGTAAACAGTCTCAATGTGGCCCGTAAGGATCAATTTCAAACACATGCCCAATTTTCTGCTGACGCGGGTGTAGATATGGCCGTAAAACAGCTCAACTTATCGGAAGGGACCTGGCCGGGTGTAGCCGAAACAGAGTTAAAAGATGGTGTTACTGATGGAGAGGTGAAAACAACCTATGAAGTGAGCGTACAAGATCTGGGTGGTGATATCCAGTTAACTTCAATAGGTCGTTCGTATTTTCCCAGTAACTCTACGAGTCCTCGCAGCGAAGTTGAATTATCTGTACATCTGAGAAAAGTAACTTCTGGCGCTAGTAGTGTCGTATCTGGATTTGGTGGCCTGATTATGAAAAACCACGCAAAGATATTAGGCGGTTCGGTATTTGTAAATGGCTTTGTTGAACTAGATAACCAGAGTCAAATTGGTCAAACCGGAGATCCGGCTAGTTTAGCTGTCGCAAATCAGACATGCCCTTTAACAGGCCAGCCCGGATATCCAGGGGATTATCCTGAGTTATGTAGTGCCGGGCAGAACGACAATCCAATTGATATCATCGGCATCAATGCAATCATTTATGCCGATGTAAGCGCCAATAACCAGTCATATACAAACCCTGATAATAATTTCATGGTAGAAAATGGACTTATCAGCAATTCTGGCGTCACTCCGAAAGTATTGCCCCCATACGACAGAGCTGCACAGATTGCGGCTGTAAACACTGCCGATATACATACGGGTGATATTATGTGCCAAAACCAAAACATTACCTGGCAAGCAAACAAAAAGATTGTCGGCAATGTTACTCTGATGCAAAACTGCACGATAACAGTACTTGGAGATGTATGGATAACCGGTGATTTACTGCTTGATAACCGTGACAATGCTGATATGGTTGTTGGTACCACTATTACAGAAGCTCCGAACATAATGGTCGATGGACAAAACGGTGTCAGATCTAAGCGTGGTGATTTTGTTTCAAACAGTGCTGGCGTTGGGTTTAATATCATTGCCTCGTGGTGCAACGATTTCTCTATAAATGACTGTACTGATGTAACAGGCGCCAATCTTATCGCCTCGAGTGTGCAAACTACAGTGCTACTTGAAAATGATGTTGAAGCACCCAATACTTTCTTTTACGCTCGCTGGTCAACGGTGGATATCCAAAACGATGGCTCTCTAGGCGCAATAGCCGGACAGACCATAAGTATGAGTAACCACGCCACCATAACATTCGGTACCGCCGCTGGAGTTCCTACGTCGTACTGGATAATTGATGGCTATAGGCGGACGTTCTAGTGAGTAGTCTTTCCCCTTATGCTATAGTTAACAGAGTTACTGCTTAGTGGGCAAAGCATGAATAAAACAATATTTTATCAAGACAAACCGATATTTGGACTGGATATTGGCTCGGACAGTTTACGAGTCATGCAACTAGAAACGCACGGCGGTAAGCGCCGAGTGACTGGTTATGGGGTCGCGCCGTTTGATAAGAAGGCTATTGACGACGGGACTATTGTAGACCCCGAAGCTATAGCACACGCTACAAATGAGCTGTTTCGCAATAATCTTATTGGAGACATTACAACGAACAGAGTTGCACTCTCTATACCTGCTACCAAGACGTTTACTAGAACGTTCATGCTGCCAAAGGTAAATTCAAAGGATATGGACGAGGCGGTTAAGCTTGAGATTGAACAATACGTTCCGATTGCTATCGATAACCTCTACTACGACGTGATGCAGATTGGTATCGAAGGTGACCAAATAGAAGCTTTAGGCGTTGCGATCCCGAGGCGAATTGTTGATTCATACATGATACTCGCCGACATTATGGGGCTCGAGGTTATAGCGGTAGATACAACTACGGGTGCTTCCGGCCGGTTGTTTGTCGAAGCCGAACAAAGCGATGTTCCGTCCGTACTGCTTGATTTAGGAGCACTCGCATCCGATATTACTATTTACGATAAATCACTGGTAGTGACAGGTACAGTGCCGGGAGGCGGCGAAAGCTTCACTCAGGCAATTCAGCAAAAGCTAGGCTTAACTCGGGATGAAGCCCACGTAGTAAAAACAAAATACGGTCTTGGGCTGAGCAAAAAACAGAAAGAAATTACAGAATGTCTGACACCTATAATTAACGAAATGATAAAAGAAATAAAACGCATGATCCGTTACTATGAAGAACGGACCGGCGATGGAAAGAAGATTGGTCAGATTATCACTATGGGCGGCGGCGCTAACATGCCGGGACTGGCTGAGTTCTTGACGAACAGCATGCGTTTGCCGGTACGTACGTTTGACCCATGGCATAGTCTTGATTTCAAAAATCTTGCGCCACCAAATGTAGTTGAGAAAACTATGTATGTCACAGTTGCAGGCCTGGCTGCCATCAATACGAAGGATATTTTTAAATGATAAATTTACTACCGAACGAAACTAAGAAAGCTCTGGCATATGCTCGTCAGAATACCGAACTAAGACGTTGGATGATCAGTCTCATTATTACCTGCACGGCATTAATGGCCGTTATAGTAGGCGGTGTCTTCTACCTGCGAACGGCTACCAACTCATACTGGAGCCAAGTTGAACAAGGTAAGATTTCTTTAAATGCACAAAATCAGGAAGTAGTTAAGCAAGAAGTTCAGGATCTTTCAGGCAATCTTAAATTAGTTGATTCAGTGTTATCCAAACAAGTACTCTTCAGCCGATTATTACAACAAATAGGCGCCGCCATGCCGCCAAATTCTGTCCTCACTGGTCTAAGTATTAATGAGCTAGAAGGTGGCATCGATTTGCAAGCCGCAGCCGTAGATTATAATTCAGCTACACAAGTACAAGTGAACTTGAGTGATCCAGAAAACAAAATCTTCACATCTGCAGATATTATTAACATTCAGTGTGTCACAATCCCTCCCGGTACTGACCCGAACCTTGTCACAACCAAGTACCCGTGTAGCGTACAGCTTAGAGCATTGTTTGCTGATGATAATCCGTTCTTGTTCATCAACAGTGAGGAAGCATTATGACCAGTAAGAAAGTAAACCTGATTATGATTGGGACGGTTGCTGTCTTAACACTTGGTAGTATTGGTCTGACCGCACTCGGAGACAAGCTTCTTCAGAAAGAAGCTGCAAAGCTTGTCGAAGTAAAACTAGAAAATGCCGTCCTTGAGGCCGAACAAGACGCACTAGCCCGTGCTCGCAGCGATTTAGAAAAATACCAAGATTTATATGAGATAACAAAGCAAATTGTTCCAAGTGATAAGAATCAGGCACAAGCAACGCGTGAAATTATTGGCCTCGCCGAACAATCAAGAATAAAAATATCTGGCATAAGCTTCCCAACATCCAAGCTTGGTGATAAACCTATCGCCCCAGTACCTGCACCAGCACCTACGGACGGCTCAGAACCAGTCGCACCAGTTACGCCCATAGCACCGCCATCATCGTCAGTTTCTCAGGCAGAACCTGTAAAAGGGATCCCAGGTCTTTCTCAGTTAGAAATAAATGTTGTATCTGCCCCAGAAAATCCTGTCAGTTATGAACAACTCATAAGCTTCCTGCAACGGCTAGAAAATAACCGACGTACCGCACAGGTAAGCGGTCTGACAATTCTCCCCTCTCAGCTCGATAACTCACTGATTACATTCACGCTAACTATAACGGTATATATAAAATCATGAATCCCGTTATACATATTACTGACACAGGATATATCGTAACTTTATTGATAGTACAGTTAACCAGAGGAGATGTATAACGGGATGAACTTAGATTTAAAAACAATCCCAGCCCAATTAGCGTCACTGCTTGAGAAAACAAAAAAATATGCTGTGTTTAGCTTTATAATTATTACGCTCGGATTAGTTGGATATCTGGTAGCCCGCGTCAATCAACTCAGCCGCCTGGAACCATCAGAGGACGCTGCACTTGAAAAGATTGAGGCTGTTCCCCGTCCTCGTGTTGATCAAGATGTCGTGAATCGAATCGTCGAACTTCGTGATCAAAATGTACAAGTTGAAACGCTCTTCAAAGACGCTCGAAATAATCCGTTCAAAGAGTAGTTAGTTACCGTAGAGTTTAAGATTTTCTTCGTGTGCGCCAACGATAATTTTAGATTTTTCATATGGGTGCGGAGCAAATGAATATGTGTAGTTTTCCTGCTCACCTGCAGTTTCAATCACAATTGTTCCATAGTTAAAGAATCTAGGTAAAAACCCATCCTGCTTGATAGTAACGTCTTGAACATCGCCAATACTAAGTTGTGAAATTTTGCGTTTGAACAAGGTTGGATTCAGGACCTGAGCAATTTTCTCTGAAGTAACAACCATAACGTTGCTTTTATACAGATAGGCTTGGATTATAGTAGCCGCAATAGCGAACCCAACAACTATTAAACCTAATAACGTCGCTACTAGTATGACGGATGACTGGCTAACGCCAGCTGTTGCTAATCCTTCACCACCTAGTGCGGAAGGGAGTATAAAAAATATAATGCTCATGATAATAATTACAGCTGAACCGCTGAAGAAAATAATAAACTCACCGAAGGGATGTTTCCTTATTTCTGCTAACAGCTGTTCCTTATCATCAAACTCAATATTATCGAGTAATATTTTTCCTGATCCAGAGAGCATGTTTTTGTGCATAGAGCTAGTATAGCGTTCAGATTGAACTAGAGCAACGAGGGTTGATCATTAATGGTGCCTGCTGATTTTCCAACGTGCATATAAGCCCGAGGGGTGACTTTACGGCCACGAGGAGTTCGCTCGAGAAAACCGATTTGCATAAGATATGGTTCATAAAAATCCTCGACAGTGCTTACTTCGTCGCCCAAAACTGCTGCCAACGTATTTAATCCTACTGGTCCCCCACCGTGATTATCAATAATTGAATTGATTAGCATGCGGTCTGCAGTATCCAACCCATGTTCGTCAATTTCAAGCAACGATAAAGCCTTCTCACTCAAAACAGTATCTATAATTCCATCACCATTCACATCTGCATAATCCCTCACTCGTTTTAAAAGTCTGTTAGCTATACGCGGAGTGAGCCGTGAACGAGTCGAAAGCATTGTTGCTGCTTCCGGGTGAATCTTTGTCTCCAGCAAATGAGCAGACCTTCGTACAATATGAGCAATTTCATCAGGTGTGTAATATTCCAAACGATGCAGCATGCCAAAACGATCCCGCAGGGGTGCTGCTAACGCGCCAGTGCGCGTGGTAGCACCAATCAACGTAAATTTAGGCACGTCTAATCGTAGACTACGAGCGCTAGGACCCTTACCCAGCATGATATCGATAGCAAAATCTTCCATGGCACTATAGAGTACTTCTTCCACCGAACGGTTCAATCGATGGATTTCATCAATAAATAAAACATCTCCGTCACCTAGGTTTGTCAAAATACTAGCTAAATCAGCAGCTCGGTCAATTGCCGGCCCGCTGGTCACACGAATCTGTGCTCCCATTTCATTAGCAATTATTGTTGCCATTGTTGTTTTCCCTAAGCCTGGTGGACCGTAAAGCAAAACATGATCGATTGGTTCGCCACGTTTTTTAGCAGCTGCAATAGCTACCTGGAGATTCTTTTTAATGCGCTCCTGACCAATATATTCATCAAATGATGTTGGACGAAGCACATTTTCAATTCGCTGTTCGTCATGGGTTGCATCGGTATCATCTTGCGAAGGGTCAACAATTCGTTCAATTGCCATTATGAATGCCCCCTCAGCGCTTGCGTAACTCGTTCCTCAACAGTTAAATCTGTGTTTATAGATCGTAATCGTTCTACGGCATCTTGCGGACTATAGCCAAGCGAGACTAATGCCTGGACCGCTTCGTCTGAGGTTGGTGCTTCGCCCAAGAAATCTGTAGCTGATTCACTTGCCTCAAAACCAACTTTGTTTTTCAGGTCCACCACAACACGCTCAGCAACTTTTTTACCAACGCCTTTTGCGGCTGAAATAAACTTTGTGTCGCCATTCGCTATAGCGGTGCGCACTTGGCCTTCGTTACCAATATTCATAATCGCCATAGCTGCTTTCGGGCCGACTCCATTCACGCTCGTTAAGAGTCCAAACAGCATTCTGCGAGATTTCTGAGAAAATCCAAATAAATCATGGAGGTCTTCTTTAATATTCTCTGCAATATATAGATCCGCACGACTACCAACTGGTAATTTAGACTGTTCGTCGACGGCTACTTCTACGCCGTAACCGACACCATGACAATCTATAACGATCTTTGAACCGTCATGCTCTAGTACCTCTCCACGTAGTCGCGATATCATCACATCTATTGTACACGAAGGGTGGCCATATGAGTCAGTGCCGCAGCAAGTGCATCCGCACAATCGTCAGGCTTAGGCTTATGTTTCAAGCCCAATTGAACACGTACCATTTCTTGTACCTGCGCCTTCGTTGCTCGCCCATAGCCAGTCATGGCCATTTTTATTTGCAACGGTGTATATTCGTAAATTGGAATATTTTTCTCGGCAAATGCGAGTAGAATTACGCCTCGCGCCTGACTAACATCCATTGCAGTCGTAACATTCTGTGCAAAGAATAGTTTTTCTACTGACGCCACGTCTGGCTGGCAAGATCCAATAAGTTCTGTCATCGATTCGTAGAGCTCTAACAACCTGCTGGCAGTATTATTGCCGATGGTCGTCTTGATAACACCAGCGTCTATCATTTTCGGTTGATGCGCTTTTTGCACAAACCCGAAACCAATAATACCGCTTCCCGGATCAATACCGAGAATCTTCATTAGCCCACCAACAAATTGTCATCAATGTCGAAATTCACATGAGTATTGGTAACGTCGTCTAAATCATCCAATGCATCCATCATCCGTATTATTTTTCCTGCAGTGCTTTGATCGGTGATTTCAACAGTGTTATTTGGGACATAAGTTAGTTCAGCATCAGTTATCTCTAGGCCTTGTGCTTTCAGAGCATCTCGCACTTTAGCCAGTTCTTTTGCCTCAGTATAAATAATAGAGTGTCCGTCATCCTCCTGTACATCATCAGCTCCAGCTTCAAGTGCCTGCATCATAATGTCATCGCCGCTACCCTTCACCCGAACCAAGCCTTTTTGCGTAAATTGAAAAGCAACAGCTCCCTTTTCAGCGATACTCCCCCCATGCTTACTGAATGCCAATCGGACTTCCGGGTAGGTGCGGTTAGTGTTATCAGTTGCAGTTTCTACGAGTACCGCGACTCCGCCAGGTCCGTAGCCTTCATACAAAACTTCCTGTAGCTGTGCGGCGTCTTTGTCACTTACTCGGGCAATAGAGCGTTCAATATTGGCATTAGGCATATTTGCAGCCTTGGCCTTTTCAATCGCCAGGGCAAGAGCAGGGTTCATAGAAGAATCAATACCAGAACGCGCGGCTAAGGCAATCTGATTACCAAGTTTGGTAAATATAGCTCCGCGCTGCGCATCTTTAGCGCCTTTCTGTCGTTTGATGGTTGACCACTTGGAATGACCTGACACTACTACCTCTTCACTTTTATGGTTTTATCTCTGTTATAGTAGCAATTTTAGCGACTTTTTTCCAGAGTATGAAGGTAATGAATACGATAACCCCATACAGTAGCATCATGCCGGTTGCGTCTAGTTCTACTGCCTGGAGGGCGCCAGGTATCCGTGAGAATAGATTCACAATATCCAGCATTGCCGTCATTATAAACGTCGCGGGCAATGCAAATATTCCGGCTATTTGTGGAATAAGCATTCCGGCTATTCCGGCAATGACGGAGGCTACCATCGCAAACGGCACCATAGGAACAACAATTACATTAGCAAACAATGCAACCAACGATATTTGCCCGAAAATATACATTATAAGCGGCGCAGTCATAAAGAATGCTGTCAAACTTTCAAACATCAAAGAAAGTACCGCGTTTGGCTCGCGGGTCCCTAGCAATCTTTTCTGTAATAATGGTGCGACAATCAGCACCCCGAAGAATGCCAGAAATGACAGATACCAGCCAATATCACTCCAAACATAAAACGGGTTAAAGCCAGCCGTAATCGCCGCCGCAAAGCTTAGCAGTAGCAACGGCTTAAACGATCGGCCAAAGTACCAAGCGCCTATACTTAATCCGCTCACTATGGCAGCTCTTACAATCGACGCGCTCATTCCAGTCATAAGGAGGAACACGGCAATTAATGCGAGTGAAAGTGCCGTGGATTGATATTTGGAACTGTTACGCAAAATCCTGCGAACAGCTCGCACAATAATTGTTAAGTTATACCCTGATACTGCAATAATATGAGTCAGCCCAACTGCAGAGAGTTGCATCAGGACTCCTTCGGGCATATTGACTCGCTGGCCTATCAACAACCCCATACCAAACGAAGCCTGTGGTTCTGGAACGCTGCTAGCTATGCCGGCTGCGAAATCTCTGCGTACGGTATCAATCAAGCTAGGATTCCGCGATGTAACTTCTAATTGTGCAAAGCTGATTCCCAGCTGCTTGCTCCCCCTCGTTTTATAGAACTTACCTTGCAAACGTACGGTATCACCATTAAAAATAGCTGGTTCACCGTATCCTGCTGCTGTCATGCGACCTGGGACATCAGCCGTATATGGCTCAGTTACCTTAATTTTGCTGGCTTCAAACTCAAGCTGCCCGCGTTCATTGTATGATCCGTCACTGATTGCCGTCACTACAACGGTAGCTTTATTCCGAGTAAGAACATCTATCTGTTGAGTGCTTAATAAAAACATCTGCCCACGCCACCAACCGCATAAAAATACCAAGGCCAATCCCGCTAAAACTCGAGGGGCTGATTTTCTACACAACGTTGCAAGCCAAAATATTCCGATACCAACAACTAACTGCGTAGTGATCAGCCAACCGCTGCGTGCAAACACGAGTCCACATAAAAACAATAAACAACCAGCCGTTAAAACAGTGGTCCGCCTCAATTTCATAGTCTGATTGTTTATTACTGTTTACCAATATGCAAGCATAAGCTAGCTAGTTTTTCGAACAGTCAGCATGGCTTTAGACCAGCCTTCCACTTGTTCAAATAGCTTTGCTAACTGGTCTTGATGGTGATCTTCCGGCTTGAACGAACTGTAATTTTCAAAGTCTTTATCAAGGTAAAGCCGTACTTGTTCGCGCACATCAGCCATCTGCAGCTCTGCCGATATTAAGCGCCAGTTCTCTACTGCCCGTACGCCACCAGCCGATCCATAACCGATGAAACCTACCGCTTTATTTACCCATTCGTGATACAAGTAATCAACTGCGTTTTTGAATGCGCCCGGTACACCGTGGTTGTATTCAGGCGTTATAAATATATACCCGTCAGCTTCACTAATTTTCGATGACCAGTTCTTCGTATGATCTTTGGTGTATTGTTGCATCATAGGCGGAGCCGGCTCATCAAGCAGCGGCAATGCAAAATCAGCAATATCTACCAGCTCGTACTCAACACCCTCGCGTGACTGAGCATGCTGCATCACCCACTCTCCCACTTCCTTACCTACTCGACCCGGTCGCGTACTCCCCAGTAAAATTTGAATCTTCATAGAACCCTCCTTGTTGAGTCATAACAGTATCTGCTATAATTTATATTGTACCTTTAATATTAAAGTACTTTAGTTTTTAAATCAAATTATGACTGTACTACACCTTAAACATCCGACATGCTTGCCTAGCCTCAAACTGCTAGGTGATTTTTGGGCACTAAGAGTTTTAGACAATTTAAGTGATGAGCCACACCGCTACTCTGACATATTAAAAAATGTCGATGGTATAAATACCGTGACTCTAACGACTAGACTGAAGCGCCTTGAGCAAGGCGGTCTTATCACACGTACCGAACATTCACGTGCAGATGTTACCTATGAATTGTCCGATCTAGGCCGTAAATCACTGCCGATTCTGGAAGCTATCAATACATTTTCAGAACAAGCCAAAAGCTAAATTAGCTAATTCTTCCGACAACATAACGAGCATCCTTACCTACGCCATGCATCAAACTAGAGTCAAGTCTTCGCTGCCACGGTAATCCAACCCAATATAATCCGTCTACTAACGAAACACCGTTGTGGTGCAAGGGGAGACCATCTTCACTCAGTGCCCCAGGAATACGAATCCATTTGTAATTATTCTTGTAACCCGTAGCCCATAAAACAGCTTCAACAGGAATGTTCGTACCGTCTTGCAGTATGAGGCTCTGCTTGGTTGCATCTATAACCTTGCTATTAAAGTGACGTATACGTGCATGCCTGATTGAATCTCTTAGTTGTGTACCAATAACATAGTTTCCGACTCGCTCTGCGTTTGATCTTAATTTTGATTTTTTCGAAATATTGAAAAGACCGCTAGCCGCGACATAGGTAAAAATGCTAAGCCCCAGTAAGTGAGTTGGGGTATATTGAGGGGTCCGACGGGTCACAACAGCAACTTGCTTTGATTTTGCCAGTTCAACGGCAATCTGAGCCGCTGAATTACCGCCACCAACCACGACAACACGTGGGGCTATAAACTGACTGGGATTTTTATACTGGCTTGAGTGAAGCTGTTTGATTTTTTCATCTAATTTGTTGGACACATCTGGTATGTACGCATCGGCGTACGAACCGGTCGCAATAATTATTTTTTTGGCAATTATTATCTCATTGTCAGTGACAGCTTCAAATAATGCATTTCTACGCGTTAAGCTAATTACGCGGCAATTGTGCTTAGTGGGCAATCTATACTTTTCTGCATACCGTGTTAAGTATTGAGCTATTTGAAATTTGGTCGGATAATAATCCGTATCTTTAGAAAGCTTTAAACCAGGCAGTGAACAGTAGGGTCGCGGCGTAAAAAGTCTCAAGCTATCCCACCGGGCAAGCCAGCTATCACCTATATGATTGCCGGCGTCTACGATCAAAAACTCTCTTTTGGTTTTTTTTAAATAATATCCTGCTGTTAAACCCGCTTGTGCGGCACCTATGACCAGGACATCAATGGTACGTGTTTTCATATTCGTTTCTGTATCTGATTACTGCATCCAGTATACCAAGATTCTGTATCGTAATGCCTAAATACATACTCCGATAGATTCTAGGTAAAAATATGAAGCAAGTGATGCATGATTTATACATAAAACTATGCCGTACACCATCATATTAAGCATATTGACCCCTTAAAGCGTAAGCTATAACACATGTTAGCTGTCTCACGGAATTTGTTATATTGCTAGCTATACTAGTCCGTGTAATCGAACAAAGGAGAAATATAATGAGAAAGCCACTCTTGATGGTATGGTTGCTGAGTTTAATTTTATTAAGTATAGGGACAGCCGTGATGCCTAATAACCCAATCTTTTGGTTAGCGTCCAGTTCGTCCGAAATAGTGTATCTAAGAGTATTTTTATCAATATTATTATTTATCCAGTTAGTCACTGAACCACCGCGTAATATCTGGTTTAGACTATTTGCAGGGTCAACCGCAGCATCTGTAGGGCTGTGGTCACTTACGGGTTTATTCGGGTTTAATATCCAACTATTAGATGCTCTGGCATTTCTTGGCTCAAGCTTTGCGATAGCTATTACCGCCATGGAATACGATACCGCCTTGGATGGAGCTACATCTACTAGCGAGCCTCAGCCGGCCCGTCCATAGTTAAAAACTGTAAGTGTTGCGGCAGTTGATGAACAACTGCGTCTAGTCCCTTTTCAATAGTTCGAACAATATCTAACGTTTGATACGAATCAGTCTCCTTCATATCAAGTACTTCCCATAAATGCGTATTTGGCTGTTCCCTTAGAGAATCCGTGATAACGGCATCCTCAGCAAGAACTACTAACAGCGCAGCCTTACCTAGCGCTTCAGGTGTGAATTCTTGAATGCTACGGCGTTTATTTTGAGAAATGTCTATGCCGTATTCATCAAGCAGCAATGAATGTAAAATCGCTGCTTCAGGGCGCTCGCCGACTTTTTGACCCGGCTTATCAACCAGAATCCCTGCAGATAGGGATGCTATGCCGGGATATTTGGTTTCCCATAGAGCTTGGGCAACTTGGCTGCGACCAATATTTTCCCTGCATATCCAGATGATTTTATCAGAGGTATCTATATATTCAGACATTAGGAGTAAGCCGTATCCTTCAGCTTCTCCACGTCTAGTACAATAATTTTCTTGCCAGCACCGGATTTTACAATCTTTTCTCGCTTGAGTTCAGCAATTGCTAGTGAAACTGTCTCCCTCGTACTACTGATCACATCTGCTATATCTTGGTGTGTTAGTGGCAGATTAATGATCATCTTCGAGCCGGCTTGCTTGGCGCCAAAAACAGATGCAAAATACAATAACTGATGAGCTACACGTTTATAAGAAGTTGCTATGTTGATGTTTTCAATTCTCTGGATATTTGAGTGTGTGCGTCTCCCAGCAACAAAAAACAAATCTTTATACATAAGAGGTGTGCTGTTGATAGCTTCAGTGAATGTACGATTATCAATACTTCTCACAACTGTTTTCGTCATTGCTTCATAATGGAATATTTCTGGGCCCTGATAGATATCAACGTCCATTACTATTTTCCATGCGAGCGTTAAGGGGAAGTAATACCCTGGTCCATAAATACTCTGTACTGCCAATGAACCGTCGTTGCGGATAGAATACCGTTTAATATATCCTTCTTCTATATAACTCATATAGAGCTTATTGTCGGTATCTTGAAAGATTTCGCCTTTTTGCAAGACGTCTTTTTTGCCCATTGTAAGCAGTTTATCGAGTATTTCGAACTGATACTTATCCACCGCGCTACTATAGCGCATATTTTCGATACCTGCTACTGTTGTAATATGCGAGAGCGGCTTGTGGATAACTCATACCCTAACCCTGAACGCTTGCGCGCTGAATATGATTTCGGCGTAGGCTACGCTTTGCGTTGGCTTTTTTATGAATACGTTGAAGACGGTCGTGATTTCCATTCTGAAGCAGTCCGAATGCTTGGTTTGAAGGGTGATGAAAACATCTTAGATGTCGGTTGCGGCCAAGGTGCCTTCTTGAAATCAGTTGATCAACAGGGTCATTCCGGCACATTAGTTGGACTAGACTACAGCAATACATTCGAATACGTTTCACAAAACACGCCAGTACGATTCGTAGCTGCTGACGCTTCATGTTTTGTGAGTGGAGATAAATGCGCAGCGCTACCATTTGCAGATAGTAGTTTTGATGTGACAACTGCTTTGTTCATGCTCTACCATGTTGATTCGCCAGAATCAACATTACGAGATATGACTCGTATTACCCGCCCAGACGGTAAAATTATTGTAGCCACCAGTGCACAAAACAACAAGCAGCAACACAGACGTTTTGAGGCTTTGCTTGCAAAGGACATGGGTGTAGAAAAACCACCACGGTATACGCGTACGTTTACGACCGAAATAGCCGAGAATTTACTGCCACGACTATTTAACCAAGTCGAGACTGCCATAGATCATGATACCCAGGTTATCTTAACGGAAGCTGATATGCATCAAGATCCGTTTTTCTCCGAAGGTAAGCTATCAACCTACATAGCCTCCTTGAAATCTATGGTACAACAGTACGGTCACACTGATGAAGAACGCATAAGAGCTAGTATAAAGATTAATGATTCTATTAAACGAATAGTGCTGCCCGAAATGTGCCGCCAAATAAAAGAATCCGGTCAATTCGTCGAAACGATTCACCGGAAACTTTATATTTGTTCAAATGCTCAATAAGCAGACTGTACTGACCGCTTATTGAGTAGCGAATGCCAAGTTATCTTCTAATTCTGTCATCCAATCTTGACGATGTTTATGCTTTTGTTTGCGTTCAAGCTTGCGGCTCATCCGTAGCATATCGCGTCGTCGTTCGTAATCTTCGATTACTATTTCTTGGTGTTTTGACATCTGTACCCTCCCTTAATTGATTAGGTACTGACCACTATATGCTTATGCCTTAGGTGGTTCTGTGAATCGTCTCACATTTTGAATCAATAATTTGGAAAAATCCATAAAAATGAAAACACCCTCGGCGAGGAGAGTGCTTTCATTTGGAGGGTCCAATGAGACTTGCCCTCATTCTGCGAGCCTAGAACTTCTTCCATGCCAACAAGTTGGCAGGTGAATGTTCTCTTGCAAATTGCCACAGGCAATCTTCACCCCCGACGCCCTTTTGGCGTGTCTGTCGTGAAGTCGAGTCCGTATTCTCCAATGAAAAGACCCCACTTTGCAGTGAGGCCATTTCATTGGAGGGTCCAGTGGGACTCGAACCCACGACACCCTGCTTAAAAGGCAGGTGCTCTAACCGGCTGAGCTATGGACCCTCGTCGGCGCATAATACTTTGGTAGCAACTTCGCCGACAAAACAAGTTTGTTCGACAAAGCCT
>JBBQYC010000012.1:0-20628 GCA_038209015.1 Saccharimonadales bacterium (SeqCode) | reverse complement strand
TGGCAACTTTGCGATGACGGGCAGCGGCACCTTCGGCACAGGAACAGGGAACGTAGGCCTCAATGGTAATACGACAGTCGCAACTGGTCGAACATTCACAGTAACTGATGGTGCAACAAGCCTCGGTGGTACACTTGGAGTTACCGGCGCTACAACACTGAGTAATACACTAGGAGTTACTGGTGCAACAACTCTAAGCAGCACCTTGAGTGTTGCGGGTACAAGCACACTCGTTGGAGCTTTAACGGTTGGTAATGACACAGCTTCACCGACCCAAGGAAATATTATCTTACATGATGGCACTGGCAGTAATGCGAATACAATCACGTTATCTACTGCTACAAACCTTGCAGCTGATTACAATGTAAGCTTGCCTAACCCTGGTGGAAGTCTTGGCAGCAATCTAGAAATCTGTTACCGCAACGATCCTAGCTGTGGCTTTGCTACTGGCGCCGGGTCTGGTATTACAGCTGGCACAACCGCCGTTGATCAAGTTGCATATTTCACGACTGCAACTGAACTGTCTAGCAACGCGAACCTGACTTATAACGGCAGCAATTTTGCATTCAATAATGGAACAGGACAGTTCAGTATCAACTCAAATGCATTTGACGTATCAACAGCTGGTGTTGTAAGCGGGGCGACTGGCATTGCATCTTCTGGCAACATCGACTTCAGCAGTCTGAGCGCGGGCGGCTTAGTTAAGGCGGCACCAACGACAGGCCGGTTGAGTATTGCAACAGCAGGTACTGATTATGAAGCAGGAATATCATTCGAAAATGGTTTAACCCGCACCACAAACACCGTTCGACTGGGCGGCACCTTGACGCAAGCAACTACTATCACAACTGGCAATAACTTGGGCATGACGTTCAACCTTGCAGATACGGCAACCGATGCTAACTTTGTAGTGAATATCCAGGGAACCGGTAACACCTTCCAGGTTCAAGATGGCGGTACAGCAGTATTCACAATTGCTGACGGCGGAAATGTAACCATGACAGCTGACTTAGCTGTCAACGGCGGTGATATTACAACTACAAGTGCTACCGCAACATTGTTTGATACGAATGTTACGAATTTAAGCTTTGCCGGTGCCACCACCACATTAACGGTTGGTGCAACGACCGGGAACACAACTGTTCGGAATAATCTGGGAGTAAATGGTAATCTCACAGTCGGTGATGCGGCGGCGGATTCGGTCACTGTTAATGCCAGTACATTCACTTTTGCTAACGACACAAACTTTACACTCAGCGGCGGTACAAACGGACTTTCATTCGACGGCACAACATTCTCAGTTGATGCGGCGAACAATCGAATCGGTATAGGAACAGCTGCACCTAGTTCTACGCTTAGTCTTGGTAGTAACCTGGAAGCTCAGAAGATACTACTCTACGAAAACGGAAACGATAGGTACGGTCTTGGTGTGCAAGCTAACCAATTACGAATGTTCGCTTCAAACGGAAACGATATAGTATTTGGTCGCATTGACCCAACGGATGGTACAACCTTCATGGAAACTGCCCGGTTTGATAATGATTTCTTCGGTATTGGAGATTCTAGCCCAGCTGCGATGCTAACCGTCGGCAGCGGTGACGCATTCCAGGTAAATGGTACCGGTGCTATCGCGGCTGCCACAGGGATAACGAGCACAGGAGGTATAACTTTCTCTGCTCTGACGAATTGTACAGCTATTGAAACCAACGGAAGCGGTAACCTTGTATGTGGAACCGATGATGGTGGTACTGGAACGGTTGATACCACCGGCACCCCACAGGCGAACCAGGTAGCTGTTTTCAACGATGCTAATACGCTGCAGGGCAGTGCAAACTTTACTTTTGACGGCAGCACACTTGCTGTTACGGGTGCGGCAACGATTAGCGGTGCACTCACCGTCGATGGAGCAGCAACATTTAATGCTGCTGTTACGGCACAGACGAGCCTGACATTCGATGGCGGTGCGAGCACCATCAGCACCAGCGCTGCAAATGCAGCATTAACACTTCAAACCAATGGTACGGGCGCGCTCAATCTTGATACCGGTACCACTGGCGCAATCAACATCGGTACTGGCGCAAATGCCAAGATTATAACTGTGGGCAATGCCAGCGGTGCAACAGCTCTGGACTTCAACTCCGGCACGGGCGGAACTGACTTCACCACAACCGGCAATTATAGTTTCAGCGGTACGACTACAACCAGCTACTCACTAGGTACTGGTACAACTACTGGCACGGTCACCATCGGTGGTACTGGACAGACGGGTGCTATCACACTGGGCTCAAGTACGGGAACTAACACGGTTAATATCGGTACGGGTACAGGTTCATCAACGGTAAACATTTCTACAAATAGTGCAACGGGGAACATTAACATTGGTACTAGCAAGACAACCGGTGCAATCACAATTGGTGGTACAGCTCAAACTGGAACTATAAACATCGGCACAGGTACGGGGGCACAAATCTTAAACTTTGGAACGGGTGGTACAGGAGCTAAAACTGTGACTCTTGGTTCTACTGCGGGTACAAGCGAAACGATTATTCAAGCTGGTAGCGGTGAAATCACTTTAAGCGGAGTTGTTAACATCCCAACCCTGAGCGCCACTGCCGGCACCACGACACTTTGTCGTAACGCCAGCAATGAGTTAGCTAGCTGTAGTGGTGGGGGCGTAACTGGTTCAGGTGCACAGAACCAAATCGCTTACTTTAATGGTGCCAACTCTCTAACATCATCAAGCAATCTATACTATAACGGCAGTAACTTTGGCTTGAGTTCAGCTGCTATTACACCAAGCGCCTTGTTCTCAATTGGTGGAGCTACCGGTAATTTAACAGTGACTAACAGTGGCTTGCTGACAACTGTAGATGACGCCGCTATCAATGGTGGCGATGTAACTACAACAAATGCTACAGCAACATTATTTAATAGCAATGCTACGAACTTGAGCATTGGCGGCGCAGCTACAACCGTGAATATCGGTGCAGCTACCGGTACCACCAACATCAATAATAATGCCGACGTTGCCGGCGCGTTTAATGCAGGCACAAGTAACGCGTTTAGCGTAAACTCAGGCGGAAACACCACCATCAACACAACTACTGGTTCAGGCCTGACATTCGGCAGCGGTACCGTCCACGATATTCAACTGCAGCTTGGGATGATAATCGACAATAATGCAGCCAACAACATTCGATTCTTAGACGCGAGTGCCGGCAATGTATTGGCAACGGTTGTCGATCTTGGAACTACAGGTGCGATAAATGCAACCGGCGGCTTCCAGGTGAATGGGGCTGCAACAGCAGGTAACTACTTGCGCGGTGATGGTACAACCTTTGTCAGCTCATCATTACAAGCCGGTGATATTAGTGGAAGCATTTTTAGCACACAGGCCGATTCAGGAACAGGAACGTTAGTTACCGGCGACACCTTACGTATAGAAGGCGGATTGAATGGGGTTGATACGCTCCTTTCAGGCGATACATATACACTTAATCTTGATTACACAGAAATTGCGAATGCCACCTTCGGTGCGGGCGGCTCAATCGACTGGGAATTCAATGCTACCGGAACCAATAATGTCCTCTTTTCTTACGGAGATGGCCGAGTAGATATAACTGCTAACAACACTACATTCACTGGAAATATTGGTATTGGCACAACAACGCCATCAGCCAAGCTTCATGTAGTTGGCGCTGGTCAACCATCCACTAATACTGCCGCGCCTGACGCATTTGTAGTGACTGGTGGACAGGGTGGTCTTGGTACTGCCGGTGGTGGTACGGGCGGCGCTGGTGGGGCAGTCAAAATAACTTCTGGACAGGGCGGTAATGGCCAAGCAGGCTCTGGGACATTGGCTGGTGGAAATGGTGGTAACGGAGGAAATGTTGTTATTCAAAGCGGCTCAGGTGGTACGGGTGGCGCTGACAACGGTGCCGGTGCCGGGGTTGCTGGTTCATTCGGCAACATTATCCTGAACGAGCTTGGCGGACGCGTTGGCATAGGCGACGCCACACCAGCAGCATTATTATCTGTTGGCGCAGGCGATCCATTCCAAGTGAATAATTCGGGTCAAATTACATACGTCAGTGCCACTGCCAATACCGATACCATAGTTTGTCGCAACGCTACTGGTCAACTTTCAACCTGTAGCTCGTCCTTTGCTACTGGCAATGGTCAGGCGTTCTTACAAAATGGTAATACGTTTGGTGCGACAGCAACTTTGGGTACAAATGACTCAAATAACTTGGTCTTAGAAACAAACAACACGGCACGTTTGACCATTGAATCTACTGGTAATGTTCAAATTGGCTCCAGTGTAACTGACGGCACGGCTAATCTGCTTGTCTTTGACTCTTACAATGTTGGCACCGATCCAACAGGGATCAACGGGGCAATGTACTATAACAGCAACTTAGGGCGTTTCCGTTGCCATGAGGGTGGCACCTGGAAAGATTGTAATACTGACACAGCTCCTAAGATTATTGAAAAAGAGGCTGACGAATCAGTCGCTACTTCAACTGTGATGCAAGACGATGACCATCTGTTCTTTACGGTTGCCGCAAACAAGGCATATGTGATTGAGATTTTTGCCCGCTGGACTGCGCATCAAAACGGCATGTTCAAGGGTGGCATTAACCTCCCGGCTGGTTCCACACTTCGCTTAGAGGGTGAGACTATGCACGATGCTGCAACTGCGCCAACAAAGTGTTACATCGACGCAACAACTGATACTTGTGGTACTTCAGCCGGCTCTGGTGCTAGCCACTCCGGTTACTTCCGTGTACGCGGTATTGTGCAGACCGCTGGAACAGCCGGAACATTCAATGTGCAATGGGCTCAGCAAGCATCATCTAACTCAGCCACAACCGTACAGAAAAATAGCTCATTATTCTACACTGAGCTTACCGGCGCAGCCGACCTTGCAGAAGTTTACTATACTTACGACTCTGATTTGTCAGCTGGACAAATTGCATCAGTTGATGGTCGGTTAGCTGCAGGTGTTCAAAAGTCGTCAGGTGCATACGATGACAAAGTAATTGGAATTGTTTCCACTAAACCATCACTCTTAATTGGTGACAAACAGGACAGTGGTGCACCTGTTGCCATGGCATTAGCCGGTCGTGTACCAGTCAAGGTAAGCGGTGAAAACGGACCTATTAAGGCAGGTGATCACATTACAACCTCATCATCGCCTGGTATTGGTATGAAAGCAACTAGGGCCGGCTGGGTCGTCGGTGTGGCAATGAGCGACTTCGATGGAGAAGGGGAAGGGGAAGTTACCGTGTATGTTAACCGTAGCTATTTCCAACCTGGTGCTAGTGTCAACACCAGTGATTTGATGGGTGGAACATTGAGTCTAGATGTTGCTTCATTAACCACTGATAACTTGGTCGTATCTGGACCAGCAGAAATACGTGGCAACTTGAATGTTCAAGGGGTAGTAAGTGCAGTTGACCTTATGATTAGTAACCTGGCAACCGTCAATAATCTTAAGGTGGAAGGAGTTGCTGAGTTCGCTGGTGACATCAAACTAACCGGGCTAGTCAACACCCGTCAAGCAATCACCAAGAGGTTCATCGCCAGTGAGCCAATCACAGCAGGCAACGTTGTAGTACTGGACGAAACCAAAGATGGTTACGTTAAGACCACGACTACGTTGGCTGATACAAAAGTTATCGGTGTAGCAGTTATTGATGTAGCGGCTGGCGAAGAAGTAGAAATAGCAATTGGAGGTTCAGTTCAAGTGAAGGTTGATGGTGGCGTTCAAGTCACCGCTGGTCAGCAAATTATTACCTCTGAAACAGCAGGCAACGGCACCATCTTCAGTAGCGGAAACACTATACCTACAGGTTCGGTTCTAGGTAAGTCAACGAGCGCCCAGGATGCTGACAACTTGGTATGGGTCCTATTACTTCTGAACTAAGACGTGGCGTCAGTAATACTACTGAGTAAGTCCAATAAAAATCTTCAAACAAAAACACAAACATCGTTCTGGTACAGGGCGGAATACAAAAACAAAAAGGTACAGTTCTCGCAAACACCGCTGCGTAAGCAGCGGTGTTTTATTCTAATCAACTACAGAGAGACTACCGTTGATTATGCATACATAAATTCAATAGATTATATGTACTTATAGAAAAATAACATTCGTAACGGGTTAAAAAATATGATTTTATGTCTAGTGTTTAGTTGTTATAGGAAGACTAAACTGCTAATCTTAAACAATATGACTCGAGTAGTTGCAGTACTAAATCAAAAAGGCGGGGTAGGCAAGACGACAACCGCAGTGAATACGGCTGCATACATTGCGAAAACCGGTAAAAAAGTTTTGGTTATTGATCTTGATCCGCAAGGAAATGCTACGAGTGGGCTTGGCGTAGACAAGCGTACAATCCAGTTCACGAGCTACGATGTTTTGGTCAGAAACGTACCGCTACAGGATGCACTGCTAACCGGAGGTGTTAAAGGTCTGACACTATTGCCCACCAACGAAAATCTCGCAGGTGCTGAAGTAGAACTAGTAAGTATGGCGAACCGAGAGCATAAGCTAAAGAACGCCCTCCTTGAAGCAACCGAAGATATTGTGCTTATAGATTGCCCGCCGTCTTTAGGGCTACTAACTATTAATGCACTGGCCGCTGCTGACAGCGTACTTATACCGGTGCAGACAGAATATTATGCTATGGAAGGCCTTAGCCAATTACTGAGCGTGATTCAAAGGGTCAAGGAGGGAATTAATCCAAACCTTACAATACTTGGCGTGGTTCTGACCATGTTTGATAAGCGTACCTCACTATCTGACCAAGTTGCTGATGAAATGCATACATTTTTTGGTGATAAATTATGTGAAACAGTTATACCCCGAAACGTAAGGTTGGCAGAAGCACCAAGTCATGGCAAGACAATTATGGATCACGATAAGTGGAGCAAGGGTGCTCGGGCGTACAAGGCATTAGCAAAAGAACTTATTTCACGTTTACATTAAATAGAAATTTAATTGCGGCGTAACCTTCGGTTACTCACCGCCATACTTTCTTGTATCGATAAGAAAGTATGCAAAGAACCGACCCCCGACCGGCTAAACATGACTGCCGGCTTTGTGCTCAAACTGGCTGTGGGGCTTTCGGTTCCTTCACTCCTCGCGCATTGGTTTGAGCTTACAAAGCCACCAATCAGTTCATCCGGAGGGGGTTTGCAACCAACGTTTTGCTATTGAGTCCGACATCGGCTTGTTCCTGATGACGTCACGTTAAAGGCACAACTTAAGAATCGGCGGCCCAGCTGATTACATACTTATAAATATGTAATCCTGCAATCCGCCGATAGTTGTGCCTTTTGACCAGTGCGTCAATCAAGAACAAACGCAGTCGGGAAGGTTTTGCATACTTTTACGTTAAAAGTATGGATGTATTGACTGGGCGGTAAAATTATCGTGAAAAGAATGTAGTATAATTACTGTAATGGCTAGCACAAAAACAACAAAAAGCTTGGGGCGGGGCATAGAATCATTGCTGGCTCAGGACTTTGATCAGAAGATTCTGCTAGATACTGGCGAGCCGGTGAGGCAAATTCCTGTCGGCGATATTGTTCCTAATCCCGAACAACCACGCCGTGCGTTTGAAGACAAAGCCTTGCATGAACTTGCAGCTTCGATCACTCAATACGGTGTCATACAGCCGCTCATCGTCACTGCTAAGCAAAAAGGTTATGAACTTGTAGCAGGGGAGCGACGCTTGCGGGCATCAAAAATCGCTGGACTTAAAACTGTCCCGGCCATTGTCCGCTCACCAAAGGAAAACGAAAAACTGGAACTAGCACTAATTGAAAATGTGCAGCGGGTTGATCTTTCGCCTATTGAGGAAGCGGTCAGTATAGAGCGCTTACATCAAGAATTCAGTGTAAGTTATAGCGAAATCGCCAAACGTCTAAGTAAAGCGGAGACAACAGTCAGTAATATTGTGCGACTCTTGCAATTACCAGATGACGCGACACAAGCTTTGCAGGAAAAAAAGATAACAGAAGGTCATGCGCGTGCAATTTTGGCATTGAAACATGATGAAGCTGTGCAGCACAGACTATTAGAACTTATTTTGGGGCAAGCATGGTCGGTACGCCAGGCTGAACAATTTGTAACTGCACACAAACAAGGGCTGAGTCAGCCAGCCGTACAGAAGCGAGTCATAGCAGAAAACAAGCAAACAAAACAGCTGAGTAAAAACTTAGGTGTACGGGTAACCGTCAAGCATACTGCTAAGGGCGGTAAGTTGGAACTGCATTTCAAAGACGATTCTGAGTTAGAAGATCTTTACAAAAAACTAGGGTAGCTTTACAAAAAACTCTGAAGTTTACTAACTGGATAAATCCGAAAACTCAGGCTGCCAACGATATCTTCGGATGGTACTGTGCCAAACGCGCGGGAATCAAGCGAATTTTCTCTGTTGTCTCCGGCTACAAAAACTTCATTTTCACCAACATATAAATCGACATTACCTCCGGTAAAATCAGATATTCCGGCTGAATAATCATGACCAAGATCCGGATTGAATCCTTTTGGATATTCTTCGTTATAGACGGTAATTACTCCGTCATGAACCACAACTCTGTCTCCTGGCACACCAATAACTCGTTTAATGAGCTGCCGGTTACCGTATTCTGCCACTTCTGAACTACCACGCTTCGTAAATATGATTATTTCACCTCTTTTAGGCACGTACGGATTACCGGTTATTTTGGCCATGGTTTTAGGTAGTTTCCAGACAACTAGCCTATCTTGGTGCTGCAATGTGGTTTCCATGCTCGGACCATCAACCTCGTAGGTTTGGAAAACAATAAGTGTAAATATCCACGCTATCAGAGGCGCGCAGATAAAAATAAGTATAGACCCAACGATACTTTTTGTTTCCTCGTTCTTCGGTCTACTGACAACTGGTGTTTGACGGTTTGGATCATCGGGGTCCAGTGGTAAAATAGGACTCTGTTGCATGTCCACACTATATAGTAGTTGTAAGTTTACTGCACGACTATTCTTAAAATTAAACATTACAGGTATAATCAGGAACTGAATACAATGAATGAATTTAACGATAATCAACGAAGGCGCAAGCGCCCATCGATAGATGGGATGTTACCTGGTTCCAGTCCTCAGGCGGATCGCCATCCCTCTCTACCTGGCTTAAGCCACTCCAATGAAGGAGCTCGTAGGGAAATAGGTAATTTTAAGGCAGCAGATGGGTTCCATCCTGTCAGTAAGCCGAAGATCATACAGGGAGCTCAATCCATTAGTCGCCCCTCTAACCTATCTGAATCAATGCGGCCGCAGGTTCGGAAGGCGCCGCCAATTAAAACAACCGAAACTATCGATTTATCATTGGACGCCGGCGCGAGGAAGCCTAAAAAAAGTTTCATTCAGAAGCTACGCCACCTTTCCCGTAAGCAAAAAATTATCTTTGGCGCTGTTCCGGCTCTTATACTAGCTGGCTTCTTATTATTTAATTATTTGCAGATTAGCCAAGTGTTTAAAGGCGGCGGCGGGGCAATTGCCTTACAAGAAGGATTGGACCCAAGCCAGCTGAAAGGCGAAGGTGACGGACGCATTAACATACTGCTGCTTGGTAAAGGCGGCGAAGGCCATACAGCCCCTGACTTAACTGACACTATCTTGGTTGCAAGTATTGACCCTATCAATAATACCGGCAGTCTTCTGAGCATACCCCGTGACTTGTATGTTGACCAAAACGGTAGTTATACCAAGATAAATTCTGTCTATGCCAATGCTAAATCAGCCTCGAGTGCCCAAGGCAGTGACACCAACCAAGCAGAGGAAGATGGTATAAAAGCGCTCGAAGATATGGTGTCTGACAAGATGGGTATACCAGTGCATTATCATCTTATGGTAGATTTTGAGGCATTTATTCAAGCCATCGACACCGTGGGCGGCATAGAAATAGATGTTCCAGAGAACGCTACTGTGTATGAAACTCTATATGACCACCAAGCAGAACAGTCATATGTCTTGAACGTTCAACAAGGTGTATCTAGCTTTGATGGTAAACGAGCACTGTTTTATTCGCGCTCCCGTCAGACCAGTGCGCGAGGTGACTTTGATCGTACCGAACGGCAACGGCTAGTAATCCTTGCATTAAAAGAAAAAATTCTCAGTGCCGGAACGTTCGCAAACCCGGCTAAAATTACCGGTTTGCTAGATTCTTTTGGTGATAACGTACGCGTAAACATGACTATTAACGAAATGCTGCGCTTGTATGAAATTGGTCAGAAAATCGACGCATCTAATGTTGCTTCTCTGGGCTTAGCTGATCCACCGAATCAACTCGTCCAAACAGATAACATCAACGGTCTTTCAATTGTTCGCCCTGTAGCTGGACTAGATGATTATGATGATATCCGTTCATATGTTCGTAATACATTGCGCGATGGATTCTTAGCCAGTGAAGATGCAAAAGTACTGATTCTAAACGGTACTAACAGGGCTGGACTGGCTGGTGAAAAAGCCGAAGAACTAGAGTCATTTGGATACAATATCATAGGTATGGATACGGCGCCGACGCAGAACTATACAAGTACGGTTTTGGTTAGTTTGCGGGGAGATGATAAAAAATTCACTAAGAGTTATTTGGAGACCCGTCTCAATGTAAAAGCTGTTGATAGTCTGCCAGATAGCAATATTGCCCCGGGTGAAGCCGACTTTGTTATAATACTGGGGAATAATGAAACGAGTAACTTCTAGAATTAAGCCTAAAAAAGGCTACGCAAACTTATTGCATATATTTTTCAGCGCAATTCTGCCGCTGTTTTTGTATGTGTTGGTTCGTTTAGATTTTAATCAGCTCGCAATTGCGACGATTCTTCTGGCTAAGTGGCGAATATTTGCTGTTCGTCCGCGCTTCTGGCCTGCGAATATTCGTGCCAATGCCGTTGATATAATTGTGGGCATATCTACGGTGATATTGATGATTCATAGCGCCCAGCCAAGCCTGCAGCTGATATGGGTAGGGTTGTATCTTGTATGGCAGTTGTTCCTTAAGCCAGGCCGTAGCGTTTTTGGTGTTGCCAGCCAAGCGTTAGTTGGCCAGACGTACGGGCTGATGGCACTGTTTGTGGCATTCCCGAGCGCTCCGCGCTTCGTATTTGTAGTCTTCGGTTGGTCTATTTGTTACCTGAGTGCTCGTCATTACTTATCAAGTTATGATGAACCATATTCATCACTCTATGCACATGTATGGGGTTATTTTGCCGCTGCACTGATGTGGCTAACATCACACTGGCTTATTTACTATAGCTTTATGAGCCAACCGGCGCTACTACTTACTACAATTGGCTTCGGGTTAGGCGGGTTATATTATCTGCATGAAACCGACAGACTTTCAGCGTTTATTAGAAGGGAAGTTGTCTTTATAATGGTTGCGGTAGTTCTCGTTGTCTTGGTCTTATCAGACTGGGGCGATAAAGCTATTTAATTAAGGAGGGTTATGGGGAAGAGTTCATCGAATAAGGATGTTTCTAGTAAATTAGCGGTGCCACTTCTGGTAGTTTTAGTTAGTTTATCTGCCGGATTTGGTGGAGGCTGGTTGGGTGCTAAGAGTTATGACAAAACCGGAGGTACTGGTGTATATGAAAACGGTCAAGAAATAGAGTCAAATCGTGGTCAGTTGATAAATGAAATAGCCGAACGAGTCGGACCGAGTACGGTGTCTATTAACGTAGTCGGCAGCGCCACGCAGCAAAGTATTTTTGGGTTTACTCAGGAATTTCAAACGGCGAGCGCCGGTACAGGTGTCATCATAAGTGAAGAAGGCGACATTATTACCAATCGTCACGTTGTGCCTGAAGGTACGGATGCAGTAAGCATCACACTGTCAGACGGGACGGTACTCGATAATGTTGAGGTTGTCGGCCGAACACCCTCTGATGACCCGCTTGATATCGCTTTTCTTAAAATCACAGATCTCGAAGGACACGATGTTACACCTGCAAGTTTGGGTGATTCTTCAACAGCTGTCGTAGGTGAGCTGGCGGTTGCCATAGGTAATGCGTTAGGCAGGTTCGAAAACACAGTTACCTCAGGTATTATTTCAGGCTTCGGGAGAGATGTAACCGCCGGTGACGCAGTAAGCAGTGAAAGTTTACAAAACCTGATTCAAACCGATGCTGCGATTAACTCAGGAAATTCAGGCGGTCCGCTCGTGAATGCACGTGGTGAGGTAATTGGCATCAATACCGCAATCGCTGGCGGTGAAGCTCAGAACATCGGTTTTGCCATCCCTATTAATGACATTAAATCACTCATAGCTAGTGTGCTGGAAACGGGCAAATTAGAGCGTCCATATCTTGGGGTTCGCTACGTTATGCTTGATGAAAGTTATGCCGAGTTATTTGAGATATCTGAAACCAAAGGTGCATACGTTGTGCCATCACGCCAAGGAATAGAGTCAATACTGCAGGATAGTCCTGCTGACGATGCAGAGCTGCAAGAAGGCGACATAATTACAAAAGTTGCTGGCACAGAACTCGATGACCGCAATAGCCTTGCCTCGACCATCAGTCGATTCCGGGTGGGGGAGACAGTAACGCTGGAGATTATCCGCGGTGGGGAAATTAAGACTGTCGAAGTTACGCTGGAAGCCAGAGAATAATCCTTACTCTTTGCCCGCACTATAAAAAACCATTGCGTCGTAGCCGTAGGCTACTTCCCCCATACTTTCTTATATTGATCAGAAAGTATGCAAAGAAACGATCCCCGACCAACCAACATGACGATCGATCAGATACCAGCTGGCAAGCGTGCGAGCAGAACTCCTTTCAGTCGGCCTTTTGTCTATACTTCGGAAGGCAAAAGGCTTGGCTGCTAGCAATGACTAGCTTACCAGCTGATTGACCGCATCAGTTGCCTGGAGGGGGTTTCTTCGGCCAACATTGTCCGTAGGAGTAACATCAGCTTTTTCCTGATGATGTCACGTTAAACAAACAACTAATTGGCCTGAGGCCCAGCTGATTACTCTACTGAATATTATCTGAGCAATCCTGCTATCCTCAGGGCTGTTGTTTGTTTTGACCAGTGCATCATTCAAGAAAAAATGCAGTTAGAAAGTTTTTGCATACTTTTACGTTAAAAGTATGATTAATTAAAATAATTTACTTTATTGATTCGAAGAGTTGGATGAAGTCTTCACGTGCTGATTCTTTATAACCAGCCGAGCTGGCTATATTTTTTAGTTCATCATGTTGTGTGGGTAAGGACTCAGTGTATATTTGAACAGGTTTTTTTGCTGGCAGTGATGAAAACAATTGGCGATATAAGTCTAAGCCGTCTGTCCCGCCAAAAATGGCTAATTTTGGCTCATGCATTGCTGCTTGGTTAATAGTAAATGTATCTGGAACATAGGGCAGGTTAGCGAGTATGGTGTATGGTAGCTGGAATGTAGAAGATGGCAAGGACTCAAGTAGGTTGCCTTGATAAAAAGTTACCTCAGCCTGTAGGTTTTTGGCATTACGCTCAGCAATTTGAACACATTCTTTAGAAATATCGGTACCCACTACATTAATTTTGAGCAGTTCTCGTGCAAGCGTAACGGCAATACAGCCTGAGCCAGTGCCAACATCAATAATACTTTCTACGTTCATTTTTTTACTTTTAACTTGATTGAGTATTACCTCAATCATAGTCTCGGTTTCCGGCCTAGGTTGCAGCGTATCTGCTGAGACCTTAAAAGTTCGACCATAAAATTCACTTTTACCTCTTATATAAGCCAATGGCTCATGCTTTTCGCGTCTTTGAATCTGACTATCTAGCAAGTCCAATTGCTTATCAGTCAATTCAAAATCACCATGAGCAAGTAACCATGACTTGTCCTTATGAAGAGCATCTTCCAATAAAACTAATACATCTAACCTTGCGGTACTGATAGAAGTTGCGGTTAATCGTTTTACCGCCACTTGAAGCCAGTCAGCCATTTCCATTAATGTGCCTCACTATATCAGCAACTATTTTTTCAAGACCCTGATTAGCATCAACGATAATATGGCCTTTCTTTTTATGAGAGGCAATTGCTTGCTTATTCCAATCTAACGCTAGCTGTAGCTCATGCTGGCTTTTACCCCAATCATTGTTTGTTCTAGATTGAAGCCGTTGTTTAAGGACGTCGTTATTGACCACTAAGGCGAATATACTGACAAATAAGCCTTTTAGCTCATCTAGGTTAGCTATATTACCGCCAATAAATATATTTTTGTTGATTGCTTGGTTTTTTAATTCTTCTACTTCCGTATAGGTGACCTTCCATATGTGGTCTTGCAAAAAATCAGGCGTGCGGTGTTCTGCTTTTACGGTAGATTTTGGGTGTACGTACCCCGTCTTTTTATTATGCCATTTGGCTGTTACGGGTCCGGCTTCATCAACGTCATATGCCTCATAACCCAATTGTTTCAAATGAGCTAGCACTGTCGATTTTCCGACTCCCGAGCTACCAGTAATGTAGTAAAGCGACATTAATTACCTTGACTTATGATTTCGTGCTCGGCTTTGTGGAGTTCTTCTATAATATCGTCTATTTGACCATCAAGAACGGCAGGCATATTAGAGCGAGAATATCCTACGCGATGGTCGGTGACCCGGTCTTGAGGGAAGTTATAGGTACGAATTTTCTCGCTGCGGTCTCCAGAGCCGACGAGTTTTTTCCGTTCCGCTGAAAGCTTTTCATTTTCTGCATCAATCTTGTGCTGGAGCAGGCGAGAGCGTAGGACGCTCATAGCTTTCAGCTTATTTTTAATCTGTGATTTTTCATCTTGGTTAGTGACTACTAGACCCGTCGGAACGTGAGTTATACGTACAGCAGAATCAGTAGTGTTTACGGACTGGCCGCCGTGGCCGCCGGCACGGTAGACGTCTACGCGCAAGTCGCTAGGATTGATTTCTATATCTGTTTCCTCTGCTTCTGGCATGACTGCGACTGTAACTGTACTAGTATGGACTCGACCTTGGCTTTCAGTAGCCGGAATACGCTGAACTCGGTGCACTCCGCCTTCAAACTTGAGAAATTTATAAGCCTCATCACCGCGAACCATGAACGATATTTCTTTGAACCCGCCGGCGTCACTCGGACTTTCATTGACGAGTTCTGTTTTATAATTATGAATTTCACACCACCTGATATACATACGGTAGAGCTCACCAGCAAACAGACTGGCTTCATCTCCACCAGCTGCCGCGCGGATTTCTATAATCACATCCTTATCATTATTGGGATCCCGAGGCGTGAGGGCCTCGGTAAGTTTGTCTTCAGTCAGAGTAAGTTCTTTTTCAAGATCCCCGACTTCAGTGAGTGCCAACTGTGCTAGTTCGCCGCCAGCATCAATCATATCTTTGGCATCAGCTATTTCGCTCACTAGTCGATCGCGTTCATCGAAAAGGCGAATGATTTCTTCCAGTAAGCTTTGGCGTTTAGCTATTTTAGGGTAGTCTTTAGATGAAAAAACTGCCGGATCCTGCAGTTTTGATTGCAACTGGGCTAGTTCTTCACGGAGTTCTTGTGCTTTATTGTTCATATATATGTAATTATCTTAACGACTAATATAAAAAACCGCCAGGTAACCGGCGGTTTTACTGAAACGATGCGTTATTTACTGCCTGATTTGAGGCTGCCGATTTTTTGCGTTTCTTCTTCGGCTTTAGGGTCGCGGTTCTTGCGGTCTTTGCTTGCTGCTTTCTTCATAGCCTCAGATTTAGCTTTGGCAGCTTCCTGGCGAGCCTTGAATTTATCGACACGACCTTCGATATCGATCATCTTTTCTTGACCAGTGTAAAACGGGTGTGATGCAGAAGAGATATGGACCTTCACCAACGGGTATTCAACACCATCAAGCTTGATTGTCTCATCTGTAGCGACAGTTGACTGTGTCAAAAATGTCGTTTGATCATTAAGATCCTGAAAAACGACAGGGCGGTAGTTCTTTGCGTGAATATTTTGCTTCATCCCGTTAGAAATCCTTTCTTAGATATTTGCGTAAATTCTATATTCTGTATCCCGTTTAAACGCATTTTCTAACGGGATTCATAACCGTGAGATAATACTTGATTGCACTGCGGTTGTCAATCTGATTCTAACCTGTTATGATGTTGCGGTAATAAATTAAGCAGTTTTGGATACAATCCTCCCGCAAGCATTCCGTGTAGGAACTTGCCTGGGCACCAAAACGAAGGTCAAGGATAAGGAGACCCACCATGGCGTCATACGACGTAGATATTAAAAAGCTTTTAGAAGCTGGTGCTCATTTTGGGCATAAAACAAGCCGATGGCATCCAAAGATGGCTGCCTATATACATAGCAAACGCAACGGCTCACACATTATCGACTTAGTTCAAACCGTCGATAGATTACAAACTGCGCTGCAGTTTACTGAAGAAGTTGCGGCAAGCGGCAAACAGATTCTGGTAGTTGGTACCAAGCGGCAGGCGAAAGAGCCAATCAAGAAGCTTGCAGAAGAAACTAACATGCCATTTGTTGTAGAACGATGGCTTGGCGGTATGCTCACCAACCGTGCAACTATAGGCGGACGCGTGAAGCACCTAAAAGATCTTGAAGCTAAAATGGAATCAGGCCAGCTTGAGAGCAAGTACAACAAGCTAGAAGTGCAGCGTTTCCAAGAAGAAATAGATGCAATGAACGTTCAGTACGGCGGTATTAAAGAAATGAATCAGCGTCCTGGAGCTGTTTTTGTATCTGATATTCTGAGCGATATCAATGCTGTGCGCGAAGCTCAGAAGCTGAATATTCCGGTTATTGCAGTCGTAGACACTAATGCTGACCCTAGTAGCATTACATACCCAATCCCTGCAAACGACGACGCCATAAAGACAATTGAACTTATTTGCGATTACTTGAAGCAAGCTATTGAAAACGGCAAAGCCGCACGTGAAAAACAAGCAGCCAAAGCTGCACCTGATAAAGATGAAAAGGGAGGGGAGAAATAATGGCATTAAATATTGACGATATTAAACGACTTAAAAATTTAACAGGCGTTGGTCTAACTGATGCAAAAGCTGCGCTTGAAGAAGCTGGTGGCGACTTTGATAAAGCGCTTGAAGCAATGCGCAAAAAAGGTCTTACCAAGGCTGAAAAGCGCGGCGAGCGCGAGGCCCGCGCCGGTGTTATCGGTAACTATAATCATGACGGCCGTATTGGCGTTTTGGTTGAAGTAAACTGTGAAACTGACTTTGTAGCACGTAACGAAATCTTCACTGAATTTGTGAAAGACGTTGCTATGCACATTGCCGCCAGTTCACCAGAATTTGTGAGCACAGATGACGTGCCAGCAGATGTTAAAGAAGCTAAAAAAGCTGAATTTACTGATAAGGCTAAAAGCGAAGGCAAGCCAGAAAACATGCTAGAAAACATCGTTGACGGTATGTTGAAGAAGCACTTTGCAGAACGTGCTTTGCTGGAACAGCTTTTTGTAAAAAATCCTGACCAAACGGTTGGTGATTACGTCAAAGAGCATAATGCTAAACTTGGCGAAAACATCGTGGTTAGACGCTTCAGCCGCATGGCACTCGGTGAAGTAACAGAGTAGTACTTCGCTACTTTCTAGACTCTGCTTACGCTTGTAAGTAGAGTCTTTTTAATTACAATAGACTGATGGCTAAGCAACAGACAAAAATTGATCCATTGGAGCACTATCCACCGCTGCGCTCGGGTACCCTACCAGTAGATACCACCTACCGCCGCGGTCCGTACAGTGACCGTCTACAAACCAGCGGGTCAAATAGAAGGGTATTCATGCAGCATCGCCAAACGATAGGACTGACTACTCGGCACAAAAAAAGAGATCCGGAGAATGAAAATGAAAAGCTCCATTTCATTGCGAATGCAGTCACTATGAGACCGCGCTACATAGGCGATATAGAATATAAACTAGCACTAGAGCGCGTACATTCGCTGGAGTACAGCTTGGCTCAGTTTGGTATTAGCTCCTTAGAATCTCATTTGCAACGTATAAAAACTACACTTACTCGCACGAGAGCTGAAGATTATATCGCCCAGACAGAAGAGTTGAACCAGTTCGTTGCAGACAGTGATACCGAGTTATGGGTACAGATATCAGGCGGCCTTACTAAACGTTTAGGCCACTTAGCAGGATTTACCATGATACGACAACATGTTGATGGTCAAGAGGTACGAACGCCTAGCGCAGTCTGTTTTGATGCTAGTGCGCAGGTGTGCTCGCTCCCAGCCTACAGCTCGGTTAACGGATTGTATCTTGAAATAACTCCACGTCCTTAAGGGGTGTATACTATAAAAAAGATAATTGGAGATACCATGAACCCAGACCAGGTCGTTGCACAGGCAAAAGCTAAATTCAACCAAGCATTAGAACATTTTACAGATGAATTAAAGAAGGTACGTACTGGTCGTGCCCATGCAAGCATGCTGGACGGAATTATTGTTGAAGCATATGGGACACCTATGCCATTAAATCAAGTGGCGGGTGTAAGTACTCCTGAGCCGCAGCTATTACAGATTTCTCCGTATGACCCCAGTAATATTCCAGCAATTACTGCTGCAATTAGGAATAATCCTTCACTTGGCATGAACCCAATGGATGACGGTAAAGTTGTCAGAGTTCCGGTGCCGCCGCTGAACGAGGAGCGTCGCCGTGAATATACTAAAATTGTGGGAGCCAAGCTGGAAGACGCAATGGTTGCCCTGCGTAATATCAGGCACGATGCGCTAAAAGAAATTGATCAGAATAAGAAGGATAAAGAGATTAGTGAAGATGATGCATCGAGACTGACAAAACAAGTTGAAGAAGCTTTAGCTACCGTTCGCTCAGAGGCCGAAACCTCAGCCAAGGCTAAAGAATCCGACGTCCTGACAATATAAATTTCATACAATCTAATTGACGTAATATGTAATGTATGCTACTATAAATATAGTAAGATTCAAAAAAATGCATAAAAATAAATATCCTATTACACAAGAATTAAACATCGATATGGAAGAGCAGCGCGGTTTAGCAATGGCTGAGCTGCACCAGGCGGTTGGTTTGGTGAGCTTATCACATGTTGTTCCGCATAATGAAACCAGAGACCCTCTGTTAGTTACAGCTGATACACTACACGATACCCCCCCAAGTACTGAGCTGACGCCGGAAGATATATCAGCCACAGAAAAGGCCGCGGCAAAGGAAGTATTCGCCGATACTGAACCAAAACTATATATGTCAATGATAGAAGACTACGCCGGCAGAGTGGGAAATAGTATGGCGATCCGTAACGGCGGTAATTATGTATCTAAGTTGCATGATCCTATTGATCGTTATGGTGTAATGAAAGAAGTTGTTTATGGCTGGTCAGAATTAAGCGAACTTGATAAAGTCGATGAAATAGTTAAGGGAATACCAGTAGAAACTAAATTATTAGACTCTCATCTTAAACCTTTTATAACCGAACTCGGCGGCAAAGCCCTTTATAATAAAGCATTATTGACGGAACTCTCAGCTCAAGAAGGCAGGTTTGATATTTCTGAAAAAAAGGCAAAAGAGAGCTTGGAAGTATTAGTCGACACTATATTAGATAGATGGAATTTTCAGGAAAAAGCCCCGATTGGTGACATGACCTACACTGACAGGCGCGAAGGCGAAGCTATAGTGTTGGAATACTTTGAGGACCCGAAAGTTTTACAAGAATTTAAAACATTGAAACCACATAAAGAACAAAGAAAGATGCTTACTGAAGCGGTCCGGAACCGTATTGGCAGCGAATTAGCAGATTGGCGGGATAAGCGCCAAGAAGCATTCGAACCGGAATCTGATAAATCTTTAGAAGAACGAGCGGCTGATATAAATGCCCAGTTTGTTGAAAGGGAAGAAGAAAACCGACAGATGTATCCGCGAATGAGAATACGAGAAGCATATCAGCTAAAGGATCCATTGTTAGGTGTGGGTACTGAAGCAGACTATCTAGCTGCGCTCATAGATAATGGTCCGCAAACATTGAAACATATTTTAGATGACCAGCCTTATTTTAAGAGTTACCGATTTAATGGCGCTGGCTATAGGGATAGAGAGCCGGAGGAAATAACTAGGGTCAGAAGGATTAGGGCCTGCGTAGAATTCTCCGTAGGCCGGCAGCGTCAAATTCTTGCTGACATGAATCATAGAGAATCTTCGTAAAAGTAGCTATTATATAACCAACTATATATCCTATAGACATGAAAGCTAATAATACTGTACCAATACACCTTGGCCTCATACTTGACGGAAATCGACGATGGGCTGAAACAAACGGTTTGCCGAAGCTTGAAGGACACCGCAAGGGCTATGAAAACCTCAAAACGATTGGCCTAGAAGCACTGAGTCAAGGTGTTAAGTATGTATCTGCATATGTATTTTCGACTGAGAACTGGAACCGCTCTAAACAAGAAGTGGATTATTTAATGCGGCTATTACAATACGTGACAGATAAGGAGATTGATGAATTCCATGCTAATAACATCAGGCTTAGGATTATGGGAACAAGGGAACGCTTGAGCAATAAAATTATCCAATCCATAGAAAAAGCCGAGGAAAAAACAAAACTGAACACAGCTGGTGACCTGATTCTTTGTTTAA
>JBBQYC010000011.1:0-21979 GCA_038209015.1 Saccharimonadales bacterium (SeqCode) | reverse complement strand
CATATAAAGTGGATCTATCTACAAAACCACAGATAGTTGTATTGAATAAGATAGATGCGCTGCAACCAGATGAAATAAAATTAAAAATGAAACAACTGAAAAAAGCACTACCCAAAGGTACGGAATTATATTGCATATCAGCTTCAGCCAAAAAAGACATAAAGCCGCTTCTGTACGCGGCTGCCAGTATGAAGCAGGCAATTCAAGCAGAATTAGATGCACAGATTGATCCAGCCGATTTACTACCAAAGATAACACTTCAGGAAACAGACGATAGTTGGAGCGTGGAAAAGACAGATAAGGGTTGGCTGGTGCAGGGTGCAAAAATAGAACGTTTTGCTCTTCGGACTGATTTTGATAATTTTCACGCTACCCAACGTTTACGCGATATCATGAAAAAAATGGGCATCACACACGAGCTTGAGCGTAAGGGCATAGATGTCTCTGACAAAATCTATATTGGATCGCACGGCTCCTTGGAGTACTAGCGGGAATGCTACACTGGATAGGTGAGTCATACATTTTATTTTTACGATTTAGAAACAAGCGGGTTTGATCCTAAAAAAGCTCGTATCATGCAATTTGCTGGCCAGCGTACAAACGAGCGGCTTGAGCCCATTGGTGAACCGCACAATATCCTGATCAAAATGACGCAGGATACCTTACCTGATCCAGGTGCAATATTGGTCACAGGTATTACTCCTCAGCAGACCGTTACGGACGGAGTAAATGAAGCGGATTTTCTAGAAGTATTTCATTCAGAAGTAGCAACCCCAGGAACCATATTTGTCGGATTTAACACGGTAAGATTCGACGATGAATTTATGCGGTATACGAATTACAGAAATTTCTATGATCCCTATGAATGGCATTGGAAAGATGACCGAAGCCGTTGGGATCTGCTTGATTTAACTCGGATGACAAGAGCCTTACGCCCCGATGGTATACAGTGGCCCGTTACTACCGACGGAACGCCTACCAATAAACTTGAATTGCTTGCGCAAGCAAATAACCTAGAGCACACGAAAGCTCACGATGCTTTAAGTGATGTGTTCGTCAGTATTTCATGGGCGAAGCTCATAAAAGAAAAACAACCTAAATTATTCGAACATTTGCTTCATTATAGAGATAAAAAAACCGTTGCTGAATTGATAGAAACTGGTCAACCTTTTGTGTATAGCAGTGGTAAATACTCAGGCGATTATGAAAAAACCACGGTTGCATGTTATGTATCACCGACAAAAGAACCAGGTGGGGGTGTAGTCTTCGACCTGAGATATAATCCAGCAGATATTATTTCATTGTCAGCGACTGAGTTGGTTGAGAGGTGGAAGCATTACTGCCGGGACTACCCCTGTCCTCATGAACGAGCACCATTAAAGACAGTAAAATACAACCGATGTCCTGCAGTAGCGCCGCTGGGCGTACTCGACGAAGCAAGTCAGCGCCGCTTAAAAATAGATATGAAAACTATTAAAAAACATGTCAGTGTACTCAATAAGCACAGAGAAGCATTACAGGCATTGATTATAGAATCATTGAATATTATGGTGACGCAGCAGCAACAGCGCCTTATGAATCTTGAAAGTAATGTCGATGCGCAGCTTTATGACTCGTTTATCAACGGGAAAGATAAAAGCTTGCTTCATGAGGTTCGTCACCATGATCCGGCCGATGATTCATATAAACCGGACTTTAATGACGACCGGCTCATTAAGTTATATCCACTCTACCGCGCAAGAAATTACCCTTCACTTCTCAATACCGAAGAACGTGAAGCTTGGGAAGTGTTTAGAAAACAGCGTCTTCTCGCCGGCGGTACTTCCAGCTGGGCTGCTGCGTACTTCAAGCAGTTAGAAGCTGCCGCTGGGCAGCCTCGACTTTCAAAAGAAAAGCGATATATTTTGGAAGAGCTGCAGCTTTGGGGTGAGAGTATATTACCTATGGAATAATCTATACTGCAGATAGAATCTTAGTGTCATATCACCGACGAAAAGGGGTAAATTGTACAGTTTTTTGCTGTAGCGAACAATCAGAACGGCAGCCAGCAATGATAGCATTGCAGTCGTATATATTTCGAAAGTAATTTGAATATTGGTTCCTGGAACTAATCCCAAGACGATAAAATCATACATAATACACCCAATCCTTTGGATAGTATTATACACAATAATGCAATATAGTCAAATATATTGTATTAACGTTTATGCTTGGTCTTCATGAATTATTATGAGCAATATACCAACTAACAGATAGACAAATCCTAGGTAGCGTTCTGCGGAATCATTCGTAAGAAGTGTGTAGACTCCAAATCCTATGGCAAGTAACACAAATCCCCAATATAGTAGTTGCTCGAGTTTAATCTTACGCATAAGTTTTCGCAAGACTGCTCCAGAATGTTTCCTCATAGAGTCGAGTAATTTTTTTGCCCAGTCATGATTAATAGCTAATAAACTTAAGCCAGCAATAAACAGAGGCAATCCCCCGGGTCCGGGAAGCCATCCCAATAAGGGGGCAGTAATCATAAGGAGTATGCCTAGCGCATCAGTAAGGAGTATACGGAGTGGCTTCATTTTATGGGACCTGCACGCTAACAGTTTGTCTGTGAAGTAACGATTTCATTAAACTTAGCCTATCACAATTTACATAAGCATTCGTACTTGGTATTATTAAGTTAATTAGAGGGAAACGGAGCTTCTGTGTCACAGCACACTAGAATACAAACAAAAGTAACCACCCATGAAACACTGCGATCACCGCGCGGTAATCTGCATAACTCTCCTCAACAAGCCACTAACAGAGAATCAAAACGATGGCCAGATGTCCGTCTCATACGAGCGATCAACCGTACAACCAAGGAATCTGCTAACCTGAGCGAATATGTAGATGATTTGGGTGAGCGTAATTATGGCCTCGGTCATGGACGAGCTCTTGGCTCGATGGCGCTGACGCTCGTTGATGCCCAGACGATGGGACGCATGTTCGATTATAAATATCGTAACTGGGGAACTGATAGGCAGCAGGCTAAAAAAACCGTTAAATCATTCAGTAAATACTTCAATCAATTCGTGCGCCGTCAGGAAAAACTACGCATTGATGCTCAAAACGAACGAATGGATACTTTGCAAGGCTGCGTGCGTGGCGACTGTGATTCTAAGCAGGATGAATTGCTCCTGCAACTAGACGAAGATTTTTTGATGCAATATCCCAAACTAGATAATTTGCATGAAATGCGCTGGAATATGTCGTCATTTAGCCTTAAGAGAAATCTGAATCGATTTGGTACATTCGGCATGGGGTTAGATCTAACCGGTAATGAACAGTTGCATCAAGAATTTGATGATACCGTCGTTTTCTTAAGAGAAGAAGGCTTGAATACCCAGTTTGTAACACACAATAGGCAAGGCGGGCGTTGTATATTTATGCCGCATATCGTGGTGTTTGATTGTTTTGATGCTGCTGAAAATGTTGAGCTCCTAAGCAAGATACCAATACCAGATGACGTAAGTTTGCTTGCTCCTTCAGCAAAAATGTCCAATATCTGATATAGTTTCTATCACCAGAGGTGATATACGTGCATATTCGATCAAAGCAAGAATTAACTAGACTAGAGATCAACAGACCGGTTGTTGCCGGTTTAGAACAGTTCTTAGACACAGTTGAGGCGCTCGGCCGAACTGCATTCGGTGAGCGATACGCCGGTCATATTAACACGCCAGTAATTCAGGAAAATGAAGAAGGTGAATTAGAGCCGTTAATGCAGGGTGTTCCCATGAGTGCATCACGGTTAATGATTTATCGTAATGGTGAGTTGAGCATGAATTTACTCGGAAGATATGCTCTCCCCCAGGATAAATTTGCAAAAAACTTTCGTGCAGCACACGGTCCTTTGATTAACCGCGCAGTGGAAAGCGGCGAAGAGGGCACTGCTTTCAAGTCAGGTCGAAATAGTTTGCAGTATGCACTTGATACTATCGCCGAGGAGCATGGTATCAATAACTCGGAGGAAATTCGCGTATCGTGTAAGTCGATAGATGTATTGGTAGATCCGTTACTGGAACATACCGGTATGGAAGTTGTACTTAAGCCGGACCCAAATCAGAAAGTGACCCGAATGCTCATTCATCAGTCAGCATTTTGTTACAGAGCACTGTACCGACGATCACGTAGATCTGCGATGCCTCTGAATCCGACTGCCTTATCTATTCCTTTTGCCCGAATGCCGTCCGGTGCCACCGACAATGAAATCGGGCGTTTTTTAACCAGCATAGAAGATCATCTACCTCAGCATGCTTATCTTGGAGAGTTTTCAGATTCAGTCGGTACTCCATCATGGCGCGAAGAACCGGGTCGTTTACCGTAAGACTGCTACTAGAATAAAACCCTATAATCACGTATAATCTACCCCTTGAATGAGGAGTTACGCTTGAGTGAAGTTATAAGGGTTCAAGGGGCGCGTGAGCATAATCTGAAAAATATTTCAGTTGAATTGCCGCGTAACAAGCTAGTTGTCATAACGGGGCTTTCCGGTTCCGGTAAGTCAAGCCTGGCTTTTGACACTATTTACGCGGAAGGGCAGCGACGATACGTAGAATCACTCAGCGCCTATGCACGTCAGTTCTTGGGACTTATGGAAAAACCCGATGTTGACCAAATAGACGGTCTCAGCCCGGCTATAAGCATTGATCAGAGATCAACGAGCCGGAATCCGCGCAGTACTGTGGCAACAGTGACAGAAATATACGATTACCTTCGTTTATTGTATGCGCGTATTGGAACGCCACACTGTCCTATTTGCGGCAAGCCGGTGCATCGTCAGACAGCCCAAGCTATCGTTGACCAGGTGGCGGCATTGCCGAATGATTCACGGTTATTGGTGCTTGCGCCGGTGGTAATAGATAAAAAAGGGGCTTATGAACACATTCCCGATCAGTATACTCGTTTAGGATACGCCCGAGTACGTGTCGATGGTGTCGTATATGCCCTCGATGAATTTCCTGAACTCGATAAAAACTACAAACATACTATTGAAGTAGTGGTGGACCGATTGGTGAATAACGAAGCTTCGTTGGGCCGCTTATCACAATCTGTAGAGCAAGGGTTAGAAATTGCCGGTGGGCAGCTAACGGTCGTCGAGGCAGACACAGAAACAAGCCATAGTTATTCACTGATGTACGCATGTATTGATCACCCAGAAGTAGCTATCCCAGAACTCGAACCACGGACGTTTAGCTTTAATAGTCCGCATGGTGCCTGCCGTGTTTGCACTGGTCTGGGTTCGCGTTTAGAGGTTGATCCGGAACTTGTTATTCCAAATGGAAATCTGACTGTTGCGGAGGGTGCAATCCGGCCTTTTAACAGGGTTAATTCAGATGCTTGGTATATGAAAAAAATGGCCGCAGTAGCTGATAGATACGATTTTAGTTTGCATAAACCGACCAGTGAAATATCGGCCGCTGATATGGACCGCCTACTATATGGAACCGGAAATGAAACCTACCGTGTCAGCCTTGGGCATGGCCGGAGTTTTGAGACCACCTACGAAGGTGTCATATCCAATTTAGAACGTCGCCACAAGGAAACTGATAGTGATTTTATGCGCCGCGATATAGAACGATTTATGCGCGAACGACCTTGCCATGAGTGCGGTGGTCGTCGTCTTCGTCCGGAAGTCTTAGCGGTTAGCATTCACGGCAAATCAATCATGGATGTCTGTGAGCTATCGATTGACCAAGCAGCATCATTTTTCAGAGACCTATCACTCACAGCTAAAGAACAAAAAATTGCCCACCAAATACTTAAAGAGATACTGGCACGATTATCTTTCATGCAAGACGTCGGTCTAAATTATTTGAACCTGCTTCGAAGTGCGGCAACGCTGTCGGGCGGTGAAGCGCAACGAATTCGCTTGGCAACACAGATTGGTTCAGGGTTGCAGGGAGTGCTGTATGTATTGGATGAACCAAGTATTGGTCTACATCAGCGAGACAATGCCAGATTAATAGATACACTCAAGCACTTACGTGATTTAGGAAATACCGTATTGGTTGTGGAACATGACGAAGATACGATACGGACGGCGGATTATTTATTGGATATTGGTCCTGGAGCAGGAGTCCATGGCGGTGAAGTGGTCGCAGCAGGGTCCCCTGAGGAAGTGACACAAACGAAACACAGCATCACCGGGCAGTATTTGCGCGGTGAAAAAACAATACCCGTACCGAAGCATCGACGCAAGGGCAACGGCAAATCACTTGTTATTAAGGGTGCCCGCGAAAATAACTTAAAAAATGTAGATGCCGAGATTCCACTTGGCCGCATGGTAGTGGTAAGTGGTGTTTCAGGATCTGGTAAATCAAGTCTCATAAATGATATTCTTGCAAAAGAATTATCGGCTCGACTTATGCGCGCACATGAAGTGCCGGGCTCGCATGACGAAATCAGCGGTATTGAGCATCTAGACAAGGCAATAGTAATAGATCAGTCGCCAATCGGCCGCACTCCGCGAAGTAACCCTGCTACATACACGGGGTTGTTTACACCAATTCGCGAACTTTTCGCAAGTGTTCCCGAAGCTAAACTCCGAGGGTATAAAGCCGGACGATTTAGCTTTAATGTGAAGGGTGGCCGCTGCGAGAACTGTCGTGGCGATGGGATAATTAAGATTGAAATGCACTTTTTGCCTGACGTTTATGTTCCATGTGAAGTATGTAAAGGCAAACGTTATAACCGTGAAGCCTTGGAGATTCACTACAAAGGCAAGTCAATTAGCGACATACTAGCTATGACTACAGAGCAAGCACTTGTGTTCTTTGAGAACATACCGGGAATTGCCCGAAAACTACAAACATTAGTCGAAGTTGGCTTAGGCTATATTTCCCTTGGTCAACCAGCAACGACATTATCTGGCGGAGAGGCGCAGCGAATCAAACTGGCTACGGAGCTCTCGAGACGTCCTACCGGTAAAACCCTATACATACTTGATGAACCAACAACGGGCCTACATATGGACGATATCAACAAGCTCCTCGTAGTGCTGCACGCACTTGTAGATACAGGTAATAGCATGATTATTATTGAGCATAATTTGGATGTTATTAAAAACGCCGACTGGCTCATTGATATGGGTCCGGAAGGCGGTGAAGGCGGCGGCCAAATTATTGCCGAAGGTACACCGGAACAACTAGCCAATCATAAGCAGTCGTACACGGCAGCGTATCTCAAAAGACTCGTCTAGTTATTTTATGCGTTTATTGAGGGAAAAATTAGAGATCCATTTTCGTATGCCTTGCATTACGAGTTTTCGCGAACGCGGATCCTTGAGGATATGTACAAACGACAAACCGAAACTAGCTACCACAACGGTAACGAGGACGTATTCAATATAGTGTTCTAAACCTGGAATTTTGGCACCTAACCAATAACCGAGCAACGTTACACCGCCGCCCCATATAACCGCACCAAGTATGTTATATAGCATGAACTTCTGACGCGGCATTTTGCCCACGCCAGCAACCATTGGTGCAAAAGTTCTTACAATGGGAACGAACCGGGCGAGAGTTACGGTTTTGCCACCGTATCTATCGTAAAACTTTTGGGCACGAAGTAGATTGTCCTTATGGAATAAGATACCATCTTCTTTAGTAAAAATACGGTGTCCTGTCCGACGGCCTATACTATAACCGACATTATCGCCAATGATAGCAGCAGCAATCACTGCAACTACCAACGCGCTAATCGGAAAATAACCTTGTCCGGCAAGTAACCCCGCAGAAAAAAGAAGCGTGTCGCCTGGTAAAAAGAAGCCAATCAACAGACCTGATTCAGCAAAAACTATTGCTGCCACAATTAGAATTCCTCCGCTTGTAATCAAGTGTTGTAGGTCGAACATAGCCTAAGCCTATCTGTTTTCTGGTATAATACCAAGACAATTTTCAGATTATGGAGGAAATATGTCGACAGACACGATATCAGTAGATGTTCAAGAACGTTCAACTGTCCGCAAGGGCTTAAATGGTTTACGACAGGAAGGCGAAGTTCCTGCAGTTATTCATAACCACGGTCAAGCCTCAACTCACGTTCAACTAGAGGCACGAGCAGCCACAAAAGTGTTTCAGAATGCTGGAAAACACCACCCGGTAGAAATTAAATTTGGTGGCAAAAAACTCCTGACACTTATAAAGGACGTAGATATTGATCCTACGAAATACCACATTCGCCATATGGTATTTCAGGCAATTAAACAGAACGAAGTTGTTTCTGCTGAAATTCCATTGGTATTAGAGGGTGAAATTCCGGCTGAGCGATCAGGACTGATGCTTATAAAAAGCATTGACTACCTAGAAGTTGAGGCCAAACCGAATGACTTGATTGATGAAATTAAGGTAGACGCAACAGGGCTCGAGAAGGATGGTGATAAGATCACTGTCGCCGATGTCGTAGCTCCTAAAGGCGTGACAATTATGAATGATCCTGATACGACAGTTGCTCACATAGAAACTCCACGTGATCAGGTCGCGGCCGCAGATGAAGCCGCTGCTGATTTAGCTGCCGACAAAGCTGGTTCTTCTGATGAACCTGAGGTCATTGAACAGAAGGACGACAACGGGGAAACCACAGAAGCCTCCGAAGAAAAGTAACTATTCGCTGAGAAAACCGCCGGTTTGATGCTGCCACAAATCGGCATAGTGGCCATTCGCCTGAAGCAGCTGTTTGTGCGTACCTTGTTCTATAACCGTTCCATCATCGATAACAATAATTCTATCCAGCTGATTAATAGTACTCAGGCGGTGTGCAATAACAATGACGGTCTTACCTTCCATGAGCTCTTTTAACGCATCTTGAATATATTTCTCACTGATACTGTCTAGTGCACTAGTAGCTTCGTCTAATAACAGTATTGGTGCATCACGGACAATAGCTCTGGCAATTGCGATCCGTTGCCTTTGCCCACCAGATAGTTTTACGCCTCGTTCACCAACAACTGTTTCAAAACCGTTTGGTAGCTTCTTGATGAACTCATATGCCTTTGCTTTTTTAGCCGCTTCTACAAGTTTATTTTCTGAAACAGGAGTATCTGTACCGTACATTAGGTTTTCACGTATTGTGCGGTGGAACAGAAGCGGTTCCTGCGGGACGTAGGCAATTGCATCGCGTAGACTTTTTTGCGTTACGCTTCGAATATCCTGGCCATCTATTCTGATAGCCCCACCCGTGACATCTTCAAATCGGAGCAGTAACCGCATGAGTGAGGATTTACCGCCTCCACTCGGTCCAACAAGTCCTATGCGTTCGCCGGATCCAACGGTTAGTGTTAAATCCGCAAATACATTCGTATCGCCGTCAGAGTAACGAAACGTCATGGCATCTATATTCACGGCGCCCTTAGTGACGATAAGCTTCGTCGCATCGGGGGCATCGATTATCTCAATCTCTTTCTGCAGTAGTCGTGACATCGGGTTAGCTTCTAGCATAGCTTCTTCAAACTGCCGGATGATTGTATTAACCTGAAAAAGTCGACTCGTCATCCCTAAGGAATACGAGAAAGCAAATATACCGACAGCCAAAGCTCCGGGATCCTGTCTGATAGTACTGATGAGATACAAAATAAAACAAAACTGTATAACAAGCAGGACGAAGTGCCTGTTTGAGCCATCATCACCTACTTTGACCCAATCTCGAATCTGCAGTTTTAGCAATCTGTCTGAAAGCTTCTTTTGCGTGGAAATTTCCTTGTTTTCTTGACTGAAGCTTTTGACGGTCAGGATGTTACTGATGGTATCGCCGACATGTGCATATACGTCACGCTGAACATTTTTCCGTTCTTCGCGTTCTTCTGACTGAAAATAGCTAAATAACCATGCCCAGGCGATGATCACTACACTCATGATTACCATAATTAGCCCAAGTTTAAGGTCCTGGACGAATATTATTCCAAGTCCTACGACCATGGTTGTAATGAATGGTATGACTTCGATATAGATCAGCGTGTTAATTGTTGTGAAAGCCCGCGGAAAATCAATCGCATCAGAGATAATTTTTCCACCTACTGAGTTATTGTGGAAACCCGTGCTACGGTCTAAGAGCATACGGAATACCTTCATTCTCATATCTGCTGCTAGCAATGGTGCTTGTTTCATGAGTGCTTTAAACCCAAACCGGTTGGATAGTACGCCAATTAAAGCCGCACTGACAAACAGGATCAGATACGGAGTAATATGTGCATCAGGACGAACCAGCAAAGCCAGAATATTGGACGTCGCATACGGGGCGATAATATTAATCGCAACCGCAGAAACGATGACAAGATTCATCTGCCAGAAAAGACGCCGACGACTACGAACAGATCTCCAGTATAAGCGCAACGTAATTTTGTCAGTCTCTGTGATAGTTCCGCGCTTGTTACTCACTTAGGAATCCTCCGGTTTGGTGCTTCCATAAGTCGGCATAGATTCCGTTATTGCGAATTAATTCACTATGTGAACCTTCCTCAATTATTTCACCATGGTGCATTACAATAATCCTGTCCATTTTTTGTATTGTACTCAATCGATGAGCGATAACAATTGCGGTTTTCTGTTCCATGAGTTTCCACAGGGCATCTTGAATGAGCACCTCACTTTCACTGTCTAGCGCGCTGGTTGCTTCATCGAGGAGTAAAATAGGCGTATTTTTTAGCATGGCGCGGGCAATGGCAATCCTTTGCCGTTGCCCGCCGGATAGTTTTATGCCGCGCTCACCGACCATCGTTTGGTACCCCTCTGGTAACTGGCAAATAAACTCATGTGCATGGGCCATTTTGGCTACCGCCTCGATTTCCTGTTGGCTGGCACGGGGATTACTATAAGCGATATTTTCACTAATTGATCTGTGAAAGAGCAGTGGTTCCTGTGGTACATAGGCAACTCGTTTCCTAAAACCGCTCTGTGACAATTCCCGTATGTTTTGAGTATCCACCAAGATGTATCCATTCGTCGGGTCAATGAACCGCAGTAGAAGCTTAGTAAGTGTTGATTTACCGCTACCAGAATGCCCTACTAAACCAATCTTTTCACCTGGTTTGATGTGGAGGTTTAGCTTACTAAATAACTCACTATCACTTTGTCCGTCGTAGTGAAAACTAACATCTTTAAACTGAATATCGCCGCGGTAAATTTTGGGTTTTATCGGTTGTTCCACGTCTATTATTTGCGGTTTATCGAGTAGTAATTCTGTGAACTGGGCCGCATCAGTAATATTACTTTCAAGGTTTCTGTAGATGCGATTGAACTCCCACAGCACTCGCGAAAAGTTAGCAAAATAGCTGAATGAGACAAATATAATTTCAGTCGATGTGCCACTACCACGGCCAATGCTAATCGCCAGCATTAACCCGACAACGTTCGTTAGAACGTACATAGGTGCAGTTATTAAGTCAATCCGTTGGTTGTGATAATTCCAGGATTCAGCCGCCTTGTCAGCATAGTCTTGCGCGTACTTTTTCAGTGTGCCGTACTCAGCGGTTTCGTTGCCAAAAGCTTGAACAGCACTGATATTGGTGATGACATCACTGATATGTCCTGACAATTTATTGCTGGCAATTTCACGTTTGTGTACTAGTTTTTGGCGTTTCGCAATAAGCGGCCGAATGATAAGCAGGGTAACGCTAATTAGTCCTATAAGTGCCAGCACTAGATAAGGTGAAAACTGCCACAAGACTACAGATATAAATACTAATGGGATCAGATTCGAAAATACTGAAAAACTCAGCGTATCAATAACACCTTCAAAGTTTTTCGCATAGGCAATACTTTTTTTAGTCAAAGACCCAGCAAAGTTATTGCTGAAAAAATCTTGGTCTTTCGCCAATAGATATTCAAATGCGTTAGCATACAGATTTTTTATACTAGCGATCTCCAGTTTTATTAAATAGTGCAGGGCTATTCGCCAAAATATTTCACCCACAAGCCATAAACCACCAAAAAGCAACACATACGGTAGGAGCTGTTCAAGGGTCGTTAATGTCCCGCTTTCTATGAGAGTAATTATGCGAGCAACAACAAGCGGCGAGCCATAGATGGTCAGCGCCGTACCAATACCAGGTAGCAGCATACCAAGAGCGGCATATGTCTTATACTTTTTTACTTGTTCATAGTAATGTCGAAGTAACAGTAGTATGGATGAATGTAGTCGATTTTTATTCATGGCAGGCCCCCAGCCTGACGTATAGTTATGAAATTATTTTTACGGGTAGATAACAAGGGTATCACACCCGGTGAGGTAGTGCAGAGCTCTACAAGAGTATAGAATGCTATATTATATATTATAGCACTTATTAAGCAATATTGTCAACTATTTTATCCACAGGGGTAAACAGTGTAGAATACAGATATGGAAGCTACCCCGCTATTTCCCGAAGCACCTCAAGATGACGACGATGACTCAGAGTCAGCTCTGGCTAAAAAACGCGCCAAAAAATTTGAACTAAAAGAAAACAAGGATGATGAACAACCGAAGCGTATCAGCTTAGAAAATTTATTTGTTCGTGAAAAGATTGAAGAAGAACCTAAAAAAAATCTTGAAGACGTTTTCAACCCGGAAACATTGGAGGCGAATGATAAAGAGGAGCAGTCGGATACAACTGAATCTTCCGACGAAGTCATTGAACAGCTGGCAGATGATGAAATCCAATACACGGTGGAATCTATTGCCGAAGAACGAACAAATAGTCTCCAAGAAGAATTAGAGCAGGCCGAGCCTGGTAGTAGCCAAGAGGCTGAAATAGTTGCAGGTGCTGCATTTGTAGAGAACTTATTAGATCATGTAAAAGATGGCGAACCTATTGATGAGTCTGTCATGGATGCGGCCCTTGCAGAAGCTATTACCGACATAACTGGAGAAATGGCAGGGGAATCTTCAACGGCAGAAGCATCCATAGAGGATTCGGCGGACGAAGAAGATAATTCGTCGGCTACTATTGCTAGCAGTTCAACCGGTTCCGTTGCAGGAGGGAGCGGTTCTGGCTCTGGTGGTGCACCTCCAACGCCTCCGGCCGCAAGCGGTGGCATAGGAATGCCTCCGCCCCCACGGCCGCCACAGGCAATTGGTATGTCGGGAGGCGGTCCATCCATTCCGTCTGGAGCCGTTGGCCCCCCTACCGCCTCATACGAAACATCTCACGACCATACCGATAACCACTCGCATGTAAAATATGTATTAGCGGGTGGAATAGTCGGCTATTTAGTCGGAAGACGGCGGGGTAGAATCAAAACCGAGGCCACGTTACTGCCGATTCAAAAAAAACTTGAATCTCAGGTCGGTACATTAGCGGAACAAATTGAAGACCGAGAGCGTAGCATCCGTAATCTAGCCCGTGAGCAATATGCCCGACATACATTTGATACCCCTCGAGTTGTAGAAACACTGAATGCTAAAAATGAGAAAAGGGCCGAACGTGCTAAGCAATCCCCGCCACTAACTCCGGAGCAAACCGTTACATTGAACCGTGAAGCACCAGCTAGTTCTACGAATCCCGAAACAAAACGCTTTACTGTTGATCGTTCAGAAAAAAAGGTTGAAACTATGCTGCTGGCCGACTTACTGCTTGTTGCGCAAGGCATCGAAATAAATGGACAATCTGTTAAATCCATCTTTGAAGCAGGGAAGATTGATGCTCCAGCATTACGAAGAATCATCAAAGAGTTTATGAGTAATGGAGATTATAAAAAAGAGCTGATGCAAAGTATGAGACCCGAAGAATTCGGAGAGTCGAACGAGATACTTTCACAGAAACATGAATCTGAAAAACAATATGAGCAAAAAGAGCCACAGAATGAATCGCAATCTTTGCAGCCGATAGACGAATTGGTTCAGCAGCGATATGCGCATTTGCAAGGTACAAATGATTCACCGCAGCTAAACACCTACAATAAAGATACGCAGTCCGCGTCTGGCACGGACATAAAACGTCAACTTATGATGGCAGCAGGTAGCGTCGTTGCGGTCATTATACTAGCGCTTCTTGTTGGTACGTTATTGCTTCAGATACTCTAATATGGGACAATCTATGCCTGTGGAAAAAGTGATTTTATACTATAAATTCGTCCCTGTTTTAGATCCATCTATTACTATGCGTTGGCAGCGGGAGCTTTGCACGCGACTCGGTCTTAAGGGTCGCATTATTATTTCGCCACATGGCATCAACGGAACGCTGGGTGGTGATTTAGAAAACCTGCGCGAATATAAGCGGGAGATGAATCGCTCAGTTGTCTTCAAAGGGATCACATACAAATGGAGCGACGGAGCTGCAGATAATTTCCCAAAACTTTCTATAAAAGTGCGCGATGAACTAGTTGCTTTTAAGGCAGCTGATGAAATTGTAGTAACGGATAAAGGTGTTCAAAATGGTGGTATACATTTGAAGCCTGAGCAGGTTCATAAACTGATAGCTGAACGTGGTGATGAAGTCGTCTTTTTTGATGGCCGTAACAGTTATGAAGCGCAGATCGGTAAGTTTAAGGATGCAATTATACCGAATGTGAAAACGACCCCCGATTTCCTAAAAGAGTTAGAAGACCCAAAGTACGATGCATTGAAAAAACGCCCAGTTATTACCTACTGCACTGGCGGGATACGCTGTGAAATACTGAGTGTGCTTATGAAAAATCGCGGTTTCCAGGAGGTCTATCAGATTGATGGTGGAATAGTAAAGTACGGCGAAGCGTACGGAGATGACGGGTTTTGGGAAGGAAAGCTGTATATATTTGATGGTCGTATGACGCATGAATTTTCAACCAGCGCCAAAGATATTGGCGAATGCGTGCATTGCTCTAACCCCACGAGTAATTTTGAAAACTGCAGCGACGCTGCTTGCAACCGCTTAGTCCTTGTTTGTACCCAGTGCGCAAATAATGACCGCTGTGAACTATGCGCGCAGCAGCTGGCTACTGCCTAGCTCAGCTATACTACATACGTGACCGACAAACTACAGAATACTCTTAAAAATTTACCCACCACACCTGGGGTTTATTTCCATAAGGATAAAAACGACAAGATTATATATATTGGCAAAGCTGCAAACTTGCGTAACCGAGTCAGACAGTATTTTCAGAAAAGTCGCCAACGCGATCCGAAAACGGATGCTCTTGTGGCAGAAATTGCAGATGTTGAATGGACTGAGGTAGAGACGGAGTTGGATGCATTGTTTTTAGAAGCTGAACTTATTCGCCGTTATTTACCTCCATACAATATTCTGCTACGAGATGATAAAAGCATGACATATGTACGTATTGATCATGCCGCAAAGCATCCCACGGTCACTCTAACGCGTAGACCACTGGATGACAATGCCAAATACTATGGTCCCTATTTCAGCGCATTAACCGTGCGTCGTGCACTTAAGTATTTGCGACGGATTTTTCCTTTTTCAATGCACAAAACCAGTCCATCACGAGCGTGTTTACAGTACCATTTGGGACTCTGTCCAGGGATTGAAGAACATAAAACTGATCTATCACACTACCGCCGCAATTTGACGAAATTATCAAAATATTTACAAGGGCAACGATCACAGCTTATACGCGAGCTTGAATCAGACATGAACAAGGCTGCTAAAGAGCAAAACTTTGAACAGGCAGCAGAGGCTCGGAATCAGCTGCAAGCGCTGAGAGGATTAAAACAGCAGATCGTCTTTGGTGATAAGGAGATACAAGATATAAGTAAAGATAAGGGATTGATGGAGCTGGCAGGAGTGTTGGGACTTAAATCAGCCCCAAAGGTTATAGAAGGATATGACATCAGCCATATGCAGGGAACAAACACGGTAGCCAGTATGGTGGTATTTCGGGCAGGAGTCCCGAACAAGGCGGCATATCGTAAATTCAAAATGCGAATTCTTGGCAATGATGATTTTGCACATATGAATGAAGTCATTCAACGTCGCTTAAGTCAAAAAAATATCAAGCTGTGGGGTGTGCCAAGCTTATTTCTCATTGACGGTGGTAAAGGGCAGTTGTCTGCGGCAATCAAGGCACGTGATGCAGCCGGAATAGATATTCCTATGATTGGTTTGGCTAAACGTGAAGAAACTATTGTGGTTCATACGCAGAAATCTAACGTTGCTGTCGATACTGTGGTTGCATCCGCGACAGGTGGGTTTGTATCTTCTTCACCAGAGTTTATGGAGATACTTTTACCGCGTACGAGTCATGCGGTAAAACTCCTGCAACGTATCAGGGATGAATCGCACCGTTTCGCGGTGAGTTACCACACTGTCCTAAAGCGGCGTTCACAGACAGCCAGTTGGTTGGATGAGATCCCAACCATTGGGCCTATGACACGTAAAAAACTACTCCGGACATTCGGCTCTGTTCGCGGAATTATGCAGGCAAGGCAGCAAGATCTTGAAAAAACAATCGGTGAACGCAGGGCTCAAATATTACGTCAGTACATACGAGCAGAACATAAATCAGCAAAATAGGCACCTGGACTGACCATTGCTATAATGGCGTCTTATTATGAAGTCACATTTTTCACCTGCATTTTTTAAACGTAATAGAGCGCGATTGCGTAAGAGCCTCGGTACGGAAGAACCGATAGTCTTAACTGCTTACGGAGAGCTGCAGAAAGCGCAGGATACGACATATGAATTTTCTCAAGACGGTAGTTTTTGGTATCTCACCGGTTTGAATCACCCTGACTTGTTATTGGTTATGACACAAAAGGAGGAGTATTTGATTGTCCCGGATCTTTCTACATCAAAAGTTTTTTTTGATGGAGCAGTGGTGGGCTCTGAGCTTACAAAAGTCAGCGGAGTAGATACAGTAATGACAGTGGTGGATGGTATGGCGCGGTTAAAACAGCTACTACAGACAGCTGACAGTGTAGCCACATTATTGCCGGCTCCGGAATATTTCAAGCAGCTTAATATGTATACCAACCCAGCACGCCGGCGCTTGGTGAGTAGGGTGAAACGTTTGAGGAAAAACCTTAATTTTACAGATCTACGCTCAATCATGGCCGGTATGCGCATGATTAAACAGCCGGAAGAAATAGCCGCACTGCAACAGGCTATTGATATAACCTGTAACGGTGTTTCTCAGCTGATGCAAAAGTATATAAACGGGCAATTACAAACCGAGCGTGACGCTGAAATTGTGTTGCATGGTGCTTTTTACCAAAACGGAGGTGATGGCCATGGATTCGAGCCAATAATTGCCGCAGGCGACAATGCCTGTACGATACATCCCATTGTGAGTAACCAACCTATAAAGGACGCGCCATTACTTGTAGATGTCGGTGCCAAATATCAGATGTATAACGCCGATATATCCCGCAGCTGGTCCAGGGAAATGTCACCGAGATATCGTGACATAGTACTAAGTGTCAAAGATGTCTCTGACTATGCTATGAAGCAACTTAAGCCAGGCGTAATTATGAGGCAGTATGAGAAAGACACAGAGCAATACATGGGCAAAAAACTAAAAAGTCTTGGATTAATCAAATCACTTTCTAGTGCTCAAATCCGCGCCTTTTTTCCTCATGCTACCTCACACTTTTTAGGGATAGATGTGCATGATGTCGGCTTATACGACCAGCCACTGCAGGAGAATGTTGTACTGACGGTTGAGCCGGGTATATATGTCAGAGACGAAGGTATTGGTATACGAATAGAAAATGATGTACGGATCACGCGCACAGGGTGTGTGAATATGTCTGGTCAGTTAGCAGATTTACAGCCGAACATGTAAACTATAAGCAACATGAAAAGCGGTCCCATTGGACGATTTATTTTACGTTGGTTTATAGGCAGTCTCGGTTTATGGATTGCTGCTAATTTACTCGGTGAGCGGATAGACTACGGTCAAAGCTGGACGGTCATACTGATTGCAGGATTTATTCTGGCTATAGTCAACTCGGTGATTAAACCTTTGGTCGTCATCCTGTCACTACCAGCTATCTTGTTTAGTCTCGGTCTCTTCATTATTGTGATTAATGGACTGATGGTACTGCTGGTGAGTTGGCTCTATGGCCGGCTTGAAATAAGTGGGTTTGGAGCCGCTATGGTTGCGGGTATGGTGATAGGACTGGTAAACTTCTTAGTAACGACTATTTTGGAAGATTCGTAGAAACGGCTAGATTATAGTAATCACCCTAAGAAAGGATTTTTAAATACATGAATATCTACAACTACATAACAATTGGCTCGATGGCACTTCTAACGTTCTTGATTCTTATTCAGACGCGAGGAGCTAGCCTTGGTGCGGGTATGGGCGGCGGCGGCGAAGTTAATACGGTGCGTCGTGGTTCAGATAAAACCATCCACCAGATTACTATTATTACCGCAATTGTCTTTGCTGGTTCTATACTGATGAGCGTTATTGCATAGCAATTATGTTTGACCGTGCAGCAAGATTGCGGCTAAGACGAAAATTTAAACGCAGGCAGCAACTCGTTGGTGATGCCGGCAATCAGGCTGAAGCCAATATCGACCAACACTTGTTCCGGCGTCTGAACCGTTTGGTTGGGGTACGGAGATTTGTAATCAGCTGGTCATTACTCATTGTTCTCTTATGTGGAATTACTATCGGTCAGGTCCAGGCGCTGCGATCACTTTACTTGCAGCAGCAACCAGTTCCAGGGGGTGTATACCGCGAAGGTATGGTAGGAGCATTTACGAATTCGAATCCGCTTTATGCGACCAGCTTAGCTGACAGTACTGTTTCTAATTTGGTTTTTAGCAGTCTGTTTAAGCGGGATGCTAACAACGAGCTTATACCTGATCTTGCAGAATCAATGACCGTGAACGATGCTGGCGATGAATATACCGTTATATTGAAGCCTAATGTTTCTTGGCATGATGGACAGCCTCTGACAGCTGATGATGTGGTATATACGTTCCGAATGGCCGGGCATCCCGATGCGAAATCACCACTGCTTCAGACGTGGCGTCAAATAAATGTCCAAGCCAGTGATCAACGAACGGTTGTTTTTAAGCTAAACAACGCGCTCGCTTCCTTTCCACACAGCCTTACCACTGGAATTATCCCCAAACATGTACTAGAAGTTTTTCAACCACAGGAATTACGCTCAACGAACTTCAATACATTGCAACCCATTGGAAGTGGGCCGTTCAAATGGAATACAGTTGAAACAGTTGGCACGGGAAGGGAAGCTATTCAGCAAAGAATTGCATTGATGGCGAATTCAGATTATCACCTGAATACACCTCATTTAGAACAATTTATTATTCATACATATGCTAATAACGACCGATTGCGAAAGGGGTTTGAGAGCCAGGAAATAAACGCTGTTGTTGGTTTCGACACTATTCCAGATGAATTTATTGAAGATGACACTGTACATCACTATGCAGCACCTCTGATGGCTGCCAATATGGCATTTATGAAAACGGATAGCGCACTCCTAAAAGACGCAAAAGTACGAACAGCTCTATTACGAGCCACAAATGTACCGGAACTTATCCGACAGTTAGACTACCCGGTTGTACCGGTCGATCAAGCGGTACTCAAATCCCACAATACGTATGATAAAAAGAAAGCTCAACAGTCATACGATATTGACGCTGCTAGAAAATTACTTGACCAGGCTGGGTGGAAACTAAACCAAGACGGCGTTAGAACTAAGAATGACCAGCCTCTTATCTTAAAACTGTACGCACAAAGTACACCTGATTTTACAACCATAGCATCAGGATTGCAGCAAGCATTGAGTGAAATTGGCGTGCAACTAGAAGTTATGCTTCAGTCACCACAGGAATTGCATACAACCGTTAATAATAGAACCTACGACATTCTCCTAACAGGCATAACTATAGGCGCGGATCCAGATGTGTTTGTATTTTGGCACAGCTCCCAGGCAGACGCTCGGTCTAGCAGCCGCCTCAACTTCTCCCATTATAAGAATGAAAGTGCAGACGAGGCTTTAGAGAATGAACGCACACGAATTGATACTGCGCTGCGGGGAGTTAAATTTGAACCTTTCCAGGACGCTTGGCGCAAAGATGCACCAGCAATTGGTTTGTATCAGCCACGGTTTTTATACATTACCCGTGGTCAAGTTTTCGGCTATACTACGAAGAGAATATCTTATCCAGTGGATAGATTATGGAACGTGCATCAGTGGATGATACGTGAAGAGAAAGTTTTAAAAACACAAAATAATCAGGGGTAAAAATGCAAAGCCACGAAGTTAATACAACAGAAACAATTATGAGCCTTGAAGTACTCGAGATGTTTATACCAGAATACCGTAAACCTGGGCTATTTTCTGAACAGTTAACACTCGAAGGAATTTTAAGCGAGCAGCAGCTGTCTATAGACTTTATTGAAGTTTAGTAAATAAGTCTTGAGTTTTTACACAACAACGTAAGGGGCAGTATATTTATATTGGTGCGCGAGAGAGGACTTGAACCTCCAAACCTTGCGGCACTACCCCCTCAAGGTAGCGTGTTTACCAATTTCACCACTCGCGCTTGTTGCCGGCGAATTGTAGCATCTTTATCATATTTTATGAAGCTGCACAGGCGGCTGTATTTACGCTTTAAATATATTATTTCCGCATCTGAATACAGGTAATCATATAATCTATAAGAATCAGCCTTTGCGTAAACCAAACTAAAGCATCTTGTATTATTTCTAATTGAACCGCCACACAGTCCGATCAATTTCCTATTCCTCATTTGAAGATTTTCTAAAAACGGTTTGCTCGCTCCGCTAAATCCAGTGTAAAACAAGAAGCTTGATGGCCACCTCGGATCATGATAGCCGTAGGTTGTACCATCTCCATCGAATAATCCTCGTAAGAAATGCCCGTATAACTCATCTGGTACCCCTACCGTTTTTATCGATAAACTTTTTCGCGGAGTTAATCCGGCTTTAATCAGGAAATCGTAGTATGCAACATCACTAAATTGGATACGGTACGAAGATTTTTTATCACCGCTGAACTTTTTTGTTATTTTATGCTTTTTTCCTATAGCAAGATTGAAGTTGTGAAGTTGATCAATTTCACTTGATGTGAGGTCAAGGTGTCGCCCATCGGAAGATAAACTACCATCACTTGTCATTAAGCCTACGCTGTACGCGATAGTAGGCGACCAAGTATAAGTACGTTTACTACTATACCTCATAGTATATAGTCTACCATTTATAATATTCTTATGTTTAGTGCGGTGTGCTATCATTATTGCAAGAAACAGCAATATTCGGAGGGTACATTGAGTAAAGTTGCACACTATCTGCAAGAACACCTGGTGGGCGAGGTGTTATCAAGCCCGGATGCAAGGCGCCATTTCTCAACTGATGCAAGTATATTTCAGTTAACACCGGCATTGATCGTATACCCAAGAAATGAAAATGATGTTCGTAAAACTGCCCGATTTAGCTGGCAGCTTGCTGAACGAGGTCGTCGAATTCCTCTAACTGCAAGAGGACTAGGAACAGACCTCAGCGGAGCTGCAATTGGTAGCGGTATAATGCTAGCCTTTCCTGCGCATATGAACAGGATTATCGATTTTGATGGAAAAACAGGCGAGGTTACCGCAGAGCCTGGTATAAATTATGGCAAATTACAGCAGTCACTACATACGCATTATCGTTTCATCCCACCTTTTCCTGCTTCACTTGAATATTCGACAATTGGCGGTGCAATTGCTAACAATGCCAGTGGCGAAAAAACGGTTAAATACGGCAGTACGCGTGATTATGTGAAGCGCCTACGTGTTGTACTTGCAAACGGTGAGGTAATAGAGACAGGCCGGATCAGCAAGCGCGATCTTAATAAAAAACTAGGTCTGGGTTCTTTGGAGGGTGAAATCTACCGTCAGCTTGATAAACTCATTGAAGACAATTACGAACTGATTGAAAAATCTGTATTACCAGTCAGTAAAAATTCATCTGGATATGAGCTGAGTGCAGTGAAACAAAAGAATGGTAGTTTTGACCTAACGCCACTTATTGTTGGATCACAGGGGACGCTCGGC
>JBBQYC010000010.1:0-22292 GCA_038209015.1 Saccharimonadales bacterium (SeqCode) | reverse complement strand
ATCGTAGATTGCCCAGCGCTGCTGCCAGGCAATGAGTCCTGTAAACACCAGTGACACGAGTAGCAAAGGCGCAAAAAATTTACGGAAAAAAGTCATGCTTATTAGTCTACCTTATTCATTAATCACTGAATATGCTAAGTCGGACTTTTTCGTAGCTACTCTGACTATATCGCCTTTGTCATAACTACTATTGATGAGTTCCATCGCAATATGGTCTTCCAGTGTGTCCTGGATCATTCTGCGCATAGGGCGGACGCCGTTCTTCGCATCGTACCCGTGTTCAAGTAAGTATGCTTTGGCTTTATTTGTAACCCGCAACCCGATGCCGTGTTTGCTCAGGCGATTCCTCAGTTCTTCCAGCTGTAAATCGAGTATTTCAAGCACATCTTTCTTAGTCAAAGCTCGGAAGACAATGGTTTTGTCTATTCGGTTAAGTAACTCTGGACGCATCATTTTCTTGAGTGCATCGAAGACCTTGTCTTTGTTTGCCTTATGCATTGCGTCTAGATCGTCAAAATCTTTTGGTCTGTCAGCGTGAAAGCCTAGACCAGCCTCTTTTTGCAAGCGTTCGGCACCAATATTACTGGTCATAATAACTATCGTATTACTGAAGTCTATCTTACGACCCTTCGCGTCTGTCAGTGTACCGTCCTCTAGTATTTGTAGCATCATGTTAAACACCTCAGGGTGAGCTTTTTCAATTTCATCGAACAACACCAGGCTATATGGTTGACGCCGTATTTTATCAGTCAATTGACCACCTTCATCGTACCCCACATATCCGGCTGGAGCACCGACAAGACGAGACACATTGTGATGCTCACCAAACTCGCTCATGTCTATTTTAATGAGTGCGTTTTCGCTGCCGAAGAATTCTCTGGCTAGAACACGTGCGAGCTCAGTTTTACCGACACCTGTTGGCCCGAGAAATATAAATGAGCCAATTGGACGGCCAGCTGCACCGATTCCGGAACGGTTACGACGTATAGCTCTTGCAACCGCAGTAACTGCTTCACTCTGACCCACAACGTGTTTTTCAAGATTTCTCTCTAAATTGGTCAGATAATGAGCTTCTGCTCTTATAACTTTATTGACAGGCACTCCCGTCATTCGGGCAACCACATCAGCAACATCATCGCTGGTTACTATTAACTTTCGAGCTGACTTGTCGGTTGCTTCTAACTTCTTGAGTTCGGCTGTAATTTGACTGGCACGCTGCTTGTTCTTTGCTGCACGTTCGTAATCTTCAGCATCAACCGCATCGTCAATACGTGCTTCAGTAAGTTTCAATTCCTTTTGTAGCTTTCGAACTTCAGGACTTGTACGTACGCGGTCAATCCGCAGGTGTGCAGCTGTTTCGTCAATAAGATCGATAGCTTTGTCAGGCATAAACCGGTCTTGTACATAGCGTTTTGCTAAATACACAGTGTCTTCAATAACTTGATCTGTGATTGTGACACCATGAAACTCTTCATAGTGCTTACGGAGGCCTTTTAGAATTGCAATGGTCTCTGGAACATTAGTTTCCGGTACTTGTATTGGCTGAAAACGACGCTCTAATGCCGCATCTTTTTCGACATGCTTTGTGTATTCGGCAGTCGTAGTTGCACCGATTACCTGAATTTTTCCGCGAGCTAGCGCTGGCTTTAGAATATTTCCAGCATCCATTGCGCCTTCAGCCGCACCGGCGCCAACGAGCAAATGCATCTCATCTATAAATACGATTGTCTGATTATCATTTTCTAGTTCGGACATAACTTTCTTGAGCCGTTCTTCGAATTCTCCCCGGTATTTGGTTCCAGCAATCATTCCAGCCAAGTCAAGCATGATAATTCGCTTATCGAGCAAACTGTCCGGAACTTCCTCACTAACAATGCGCTGTGCTAATCCCTCAACGATAGCTGTTTTCCCCACACCCGGCTCGCCGATGAGAACTGGGTTATTTTTAGTTCGTCTGTTCAAAATAGTCACCACACGACGTATCTGAGGCTCGCGCCCGACTACTGGGTCTAGTTTGCCCTCACGTGCTTGAGCAGTCATATCAGTACCAAAAAAATCCAGGGCAGTTTTGCGTTGTTTTTTGCCGCGTTTGCGTTCAACGCCGTTACTTGAACTTTCATCAAACTGCTGCTTATTCAGGAATTGCTCTAAATCGCCAGTCAGAGCATCAACGTTCACATTCATGTCGCTTAATAAACGAGTTGCCCGGGCGTTTTTCTGGCTCAGAATGCTATAGATTATATGTTCTGTTCCGGTGTATTCTTGACTGTATTCTTGGGCAACGTCCTGAGCCATCTTTAGTGTTAATTTAGCTGTTTCACTCAGGCCTTTGCCACCTAAGCTAATTACGTGCGTTTTAGGAGTGAGGTTTAAAATAAGGCGTGCACGGTCAAGTGTCACATTTGCATCGGCTAGAATTTTAGCACCCATGCTTCCCTGTTGAGCTAAGACGCCGAGCAATAGGTGCTCAGTCCCCACGTAAGCACTGCCAAAGCTGCGCGCTATAGCATCAGCATGTTTTAGACTGCTTAGCGCGTTATCGGTTAAATGATTTATAAAGTCTTGATAATCTGGTGAATTTGGTGACATGTATGTCCACCCTCCTATGTCTTATGAGGTTCCTAGTGGTTTACTCATTTATTATAGAACTGCTTTATAACTAGCTACTGTGTTGTTTCTTACAGTTAGCTCATAGCTACATGAATAATTATAGCAATTAGCACTCACAGGTCAAGAGTGCTAATTTAGTTGTATTCGCATAGCTTTTCTAGACGATTCTTATAAGAATGACCGCTACTAGTATGCTGCCAATTATTCTTCGAAACGGCGTAACTCCTGAATATATTTCCAAAAACGACCAAATTATAATACTAGCCATAGACAAAGCCTGTAGAAGTAAAGTTAGTAAACCTTCAGAAACAATATAGTTGGCTAAAGTAGCAAGGATCCACAGCCACAACCATATATTCGGCATCTGCCACAAAACAATTGATCCTTCTGAATTCCGAAATAGCCTATCAATGAGATGACGGATTTTACTCATTATGCGCCTGGATAGCTGAGTCAAGGCTCTGTTGCATACGATCAGGCAGCCACGCTAAAACATCTCGCGGCTTTTCAAACACCTCTAAAGACGGTTCCCCTATAAAGACAGTCGGTGTCCTTTGACTCCGAACACCGTTTCCGCTGTACACCATTGCCATTGGCATAATAGCTGGCTGCTCCACCTGACTAACCTTGCATACCATTAATCCAATTCCTTTGGTGAGTGGTTGTATCTTAGTGGGATCATCAATATTGCGCTCGCCTTCCGGGAACACTGCCATATGCTGACCGCTGTCCATTCTAGCTATGGCTGTATTCAATATCCCGCGAGCGGCGCCGTTTAAGTACTTCTGTTCTACATCATTCTTGACATCTTTTTGCCTGAAAACTGGTACAGCCCCAAGCCCGTCTACAATATGGCGCACCACCGGTATGGCCTGGATTGATCGCTTCGACGGAATAAAAGTATTACCTAGGAGTGGTTCAAATACCTTTTCACGTATCGGCATCGCTGCAATTATGCACGGGTCAACTGCTTTTAGGTGGTTGCTGGCAATCACAATTGGCCTTCCTTGTTCGAAAAATTCCACTAATCTATCTTCTGCTCCCTCTGCATAGTGAACGATGGGGGCAAATGTTTTACCCAGTACGCCGTGAAGAAACTGAGCAGATCGCTTCCCTTGGCGATGAGACGAATAAAATTCATATATTTCTTTGTGGTTCTCTAGTTTAATCCGTGGACGTGTCATGAATTTCAGTATAACGTAAGTCTTTAATCATGTAGAAAGCAATCGGGTACAATGGAGTGCGTATGCCTCAGCGTTATATCCATCCGGCTTCAAGGAATTATAAAAAACGCTCCAGAGTATGGATGTTTTTTCCGCTACTCTTGGTATTTTCTATATGTAGTTATGCCTACTACGCGCTATCCCGACCGCTGCCGACAGGCTCCGTGGAGTTAGATAACAGTATAGTCATGCAGACTGAAGCAGCAGCCATCATCTGGCCGGAGGACGGTCATGCGGCCATAGGAACACTAAAAGATGGGGTATTAGCAAGGTCTCATGTTGATGAAAAGCAGCGTCCAATTGCAAGTCTCGCTAAAGTCATAACTGCGCTTGCTGTGCTTGAAAAAGCTCCTATGCAGCCAGGCGATAAAGGAATGACTATCCAGCTTGAGAAAGAAGATGAAGATTTATATTGGGAGTATCTGTCAAAAGACGGGACAGTCACGTCTGTAACTGCCGGCGAAAAACTAAATCAATACCAATCACTTCAAGCTATGTTATTACCCTCTTCAAATAACATGAGTGATACATTAGTGCGTCGTGTTTTTGGATCCATGGAAGCATATGTTTCTTATGCAAACGATATGGTACGACGTTATGGTCTGACTCAAACAACTGTCGATGACGCGAGCGGATTTTCGCCGCAAACTGTCAGTACGCCATCAGAATTGATAGTGATTGGTCAAAAGGCACTTGAACATCCTGTAATTGCAGAAATAGTTGCTCAGGAAGAAGCTGAAATACCAGTAGCCGGAATCATTCCCAATTACAACGGGTTTCTACAGCTCAAGGGCGTAACTGGTATTAAACCCGGTAATACTGATGAAGCTGGCAATTGTTTACTGTTTTCAGCAAGATATCACAATGAAAGTGGTCAGGACGTTACTTTCATTGGTGTTGTGCTAGGCATCGATGCCACGGGGTACATATACGATAAGTCAGCACGTCTACTTAAGAGCGCTCAATTAAACTTGCGCCAAATCGAACTGATTCGTGGCGGCCAGGAGATTGGCACATACGTAACACCTTGGGGGGAACACACCAGCTTGGTAGCACAAGAAAGTATATGGTCATATAACGTGCCGGGCGACTTATTGAAGCCCGAGTTCCAACCGTCAGCTCAGCCACCTGTTATCATGGCGAATCAGCCCGTCGGAACGCTTATTCTCGATAAAGAGGGTGATAAATCAGTTCAGGTTATAGCAGACCACAGAGTACTCGAACCGTCTTTAATGTGGCGGCTCACGCAGCCAGTAAGGTCATTTATGAGCGCAAAGCTTTAGTTACTGATTAAAAAACTATATTTTTTACTATTAAAAATCGGCGATAACTAGCTTTTTCATGTCCATCATTTTTGCGAAAGCTCCTGGACGCTCCATGAGCGCTTCCATATTTTCCGGCACAATTTGCCAACTCAATCCATATTGATCCTTACACCACCCACACTGTTCTGCGTCTGAAACGCTTGACAGCTTATTCCAGTAATAGTCGATTTCTTCCTGATCCTTACAGTAGACTGCAAACGAAACAGCTTCGGTGAACTTGAATTCTGGGCCAGCATTGATTGCAGTAAAATGCATTCCCTGCAGCTCAAACTCTACAGTCAGCACCTTGCCAGCAAGATCTAACTAAAAATCAGCGAGACCTTCTTCTTGGGTATTCGGGTAATTTGCCACTGATAGTATTCTACTTTCAGGAAAAACTGAGATATAAAAATCAACGGCCTCTTTAGCGTTCCCATTAAACCATAAGTTTGGAGTAATTTTTTTGCTGCACTATGTTCCTTTGGTTTATTTACTTAATCAGTGTGTATCCACCTATGAGTGGTAAGCGTTTCTGCACTTTATTCAGTGCTCCAATAAGTCCCATAAAGAAAAAAACGAGCGAAGCGATGGTTACAAATGGAAGAATTAAGAACCAACCGATAATTGGTATTATAGAGCCAATCGTTGTACCAGCTACGCTAAAAATCAGGAGTAACAAACCTTGATTTGCATGAAACTTTCCAAATTTGCTCTCTGGGTGTGTAATAAGCGGTAAAAAGAATAATATGCCAAAATATGCTAAAGCTGCCATGATCTTTACTTATTCTTGGTTTGCAGTTTTGTTTTTCGGATCAGTTTTTTGGTCTGCCATGGTGGACTCCTTAAGTTATTGAATCAATGATATCACCATATATCACTGGTTATACGATTTAATAGTGTCATAATTAACCAGCATGCAGGGCATATGTAATAAAAGGAACGCGTATTATTACCCTTATGCTATATTTAGCTCATGGATATAAAACCGTTTAAATTGCGTGACCAATCTGATAATGATGACCTAGATTCAGATGTAGAACACACTGAACCTAATACGACTCCGTCGATAGACAGTAGTGATGATCAGCTACATACAGCTGAAAAGGTACATGAATCCAAAACCACTCCATCATCAAGCGCAGCTGTTCTGAGTGCAGAATCCCAGCCACGTGCACATGCCAAAAAATCCCAATTAGGAGTACTGGTTGGGATCGTTTTGTTTCTACTCTTAGCAAGTGCCATAGCCACTTGGTATATGGCGAATAGCAGTCCAAATCAAGCAGAGGAAAAACAAGATCAAACAAATTTAACTGTGAAGCCAGCTGAGCCACTCCAACCGTACGCCGCAGTCTATTCTTCTACAACCAGTGGTGATGTTAATGAGGAAACTGATTGCGCAACTCTAAAAACAACCGTGCATATTAAGCCATTTAATAATGATAAAGCTTATACGTTTGAGCCAAACGACAACCTAACATTGAGCTTGTTTGATACATACGAAAATAAGATCGCGCTCGTGACAGAACCGTCGTGTGGTAGCAAAGAAAATATGACTGTCTGGATTAGTAAAGATAGCGGACAAACATTTGAAAAAATATTCGAAGGTAATAACTCTACTGATGAGGGCTTTGGGGATCAAGCAACAAGTCTAAAATTTGCACGAGATGGTAAATCAGTTGTAGTTGCAGTTCTTCCAAGTGGAGAAGGCAATCAAAAAAATTCTGTTAAGCAGATAGATATAGATAATAAATCTGTAACCAACCTATTATCAAGTGATGATGCCGGCGTATTCGTAGAGGGATTTGATAATAAGGATGGTAAGATCTATTACTTCACTGGATGCTATAACTGTGACGGCAATACGAATAGTAAACTGATGGTACACGATGTAGCAGACGGCAGTAAAAAGACAGTCTTCGACATTGGCGAAAGCATTACATCGGATTCTCAAATTAATCCAGATTATTCAAAAATTTTAATTGTTAAAAGTCAGCAATCAACAGATACTCTTGGCAGTACTGGGCCGTACGAGCTTGTTGAAATTGATTTAAATACCGGGGAAGAACTTCCCCTGAAGACTACTGAAGACTCATTTGCCAGTATTGGGTATCGGGAAACCAGTCCGTACTATGCTCTTAAGAATAAAATATTTGTCATAGAAAACGAAAAAGAAACTGCTTTGTTTGAAACAGAAAACCCCTTGGCAAACGTCTACATACTTAGCAGCGAAGCAGTTATAGGGAGTACTGCTTCTAAAGATTCTGAGAATCTGTTTCGATATACTTATGGGACTAAATCCCTGACGTCTCTTACTAAGATCACATCAGATACTGCGCTTGGAATTACCTGGAAATAACAGTTCTAGGGAGTAGTCCCCGTACCAGTTCCAGTTCCTGAATCTTCAGCTGCCGGTTCTTCCGGATTAACTGGATCCTCAGTAGGCGGTTCTTCTTCACCTGGATCGGTAACCGGCTCTTCTGGCACTTCATTATCAATGTTTGTATTTTCTTCTTCATCTTCTTCTTTTTGACGATCTTCGGCTTCTTTGCGTTCACGTTCTTCTTCTTCTTTTTTGCGCTGAGCATCCAGCTCAGCTTGCGTAGGAATGTAACAGGCATCTGAAGGTTGCGTGCCGTCTATGTAATACTCTTTGTATGATCCGTTCACGCTACACAGGTTTTGTTCAATAACCGTCCCTGGGCGAACAAATGTTTCAGTAGCTGTATCTCCAAGCATTTGCTCCATTGCACTACGCCATATAGGACCCGCAGCGGCAGTACCACCAACCTGCATCGGTTTGTGATTATTGTTGCCTACCCATACGCCGACAGCTAAACTGGGCGTATAGCCAATGGTAAGGGCATCCACATTATCATTTGTGGTACCTGTCTTCACGGCAACTTTGCGCCCTGCAAGGTTAAGCGCGGAGCCACTAAGTGGAGCCCTCGCCCCTTCATCCGAAAGAATACTAGAAATTATGTACGATGCTTCTTGACCTATAACTCGTTCTGATTCTTTTTCGTATTCATAAATTTTCTTACCGTATTTATCATCTATGGATAATATGCTGGTTGGCTCGTACTGTAGCCCTTCATTAGCAAAAGCTGCATAGGCGTTTACCATATCAAGCAGTTCTGTTTCTGCGGTACCAAGCGCAAGTGTCAGTCCATAGGCATCGGGATCATCAACATGCTTTATATTCATACGCCCCGCTGCCTCAGCTGCCTCTGCCACTCCAACTGTTTCCATAACTTCAATAGCTGGAATATTCAACGAAAGAGCAAGTGCATGACGTAATGTTACGTCTCCACGAAATCGAAAGTCATAGTTTTCTGGCGTATAATCCCCAAAAGTACGCCTTTCATCTTTCAGTATTGAACTAGCTGTCAAAAGTTTTTTGTCTAACGCTTCGGCATAGTAAATTGGCTTGAAACTCGATCCTGGCTGGCGCGGATTGGTCGACATATTGACTTGACCAAATTTCTCATTAGTCCAATCGACGCTACCAACCAGTGCTTTTATTTCACCGGTATCTGGATCTATGGCTACCAGTGACGCATTGCTTGCTCCAGCTGCAGATGTAGCTGCAACCTGTTCTTTTACTGTCTGTTCGGCGTGTTTCTGTGCCTCCAAGTCAAGACTGGATTTTACAGAAAATCCACCACGCGTAACCCGCTCCTCGCCATATCGTTCCGTCAATTCATCCATAATCATGGCAGTAAAATGGTGCCCATGTTCCTGAGAAATTTCTGCATTATCAGCATAGCTCAGTTTTGTATCAACTGCAGTCTGTTTTTCTTCTTCAGTAAGATATCCGGTTTCTACCATCTGGGTGAGCACTCGTTCTTGCTGCTGCTTTGCAAGATCAGGATCACCACTAACTGGAGAATACGCACTAGGAGCTGGCAATACGCCGACCAACATAGCACTCTCCGCAGCTGTCAGCTCTTGCGGTGTTTTATCAAAATACGTTTCTGCAGCTCTTTCTATACCAAATGCACCTTCACCGTAGTAAACAGAGTTTAGATACATCTCTAGAATTTCGTCTTTGGTATAAGTGCGTTCTATTGCGATTGCAATAGATAGTTCCTGATACTTGCGCAAGAAATTTTTATCGTTCGTAAGCAGATTGTTTTTTACCAGTTGCTGGGTCAGAGTTGAGCCACCGTATTTATTTATATCTTTGTTTAGTGCATTCGCAACTAATGCCCCGGCAATAGCACGAAACGAAAATCCACCATGTTCGTAAAACGTCTTGTCTTCGCTAGCTATGAGTGCCTGCTCCATGTCGTCGGATATCTCATCAAGCGTAAATAGTTTTTCATTGGCTGTACGGCCATAACTATATATAATCTCATCGTTTCTATCAGTAATGGTAATGCCTGTGCTATTACGGTTCATGAGACGTTCTTTATTATTGATGTCACGAACAAAATAGAGATAGGACAAGGGCGGAATAATGATGAGAATTGCAGCCCCGGCGCCACCAATAATGGCAATTTTTTTTCGCCGGCTATAGCCCTGGAAGGCATGATACTTACTTTTCAAAAAGCCTAATGCCTTTTGGTGTGGCTTTGATGGTTCGGTTCTATAAGCGGGACGTCGCGGTGCGTGAGCAGCCTTTTTTAATCTATTCATAAGTAACTTAAGCCTAGCATCTATTAAATAGTTGTAAATAGCATTATCCAAACTGTTATTTAACTAAAAAACTGTAAGCTACCATACATTTTGCTAAAAATAAGAGTGCTACCATACCTCAGTAACGGGGAGGCAAAAAATGCAACAAAAACATACAGATCAAAAAGGCAGATTAAAATTTTTAGCAGTAGTTATAATTGGTATCTTTTTTATAGCCAGCGCAGCAGCATACTTGGTGACCGACGGATTTAAACGCAACACGCACGAGCAGGCAAATGTAACAGAGGAGAAATCTTCGGATGTAGTTGGGCCAATGGTCATAAATGCTGAATCAATACAGCTAGTACAAAAAACGCTAGAGGGCGGCGAACCGGTTGTGTGCAATTTTCAATATAAAACACAGACTGGTACCGCACACATCAATTCCGATAGTCAATTTCGTATAGACGTTGATACCGATAAAGGTCTTGTCCACGTTATCAGACGTGATTCTAATGCATACCTATGGACCAAAGGGCAACCAAATGGTATTGTTTTTTCCAATCAGGAACAGGACGCATTCGAACGCAATTTCGGCAGTATAGATCCATTAACACTTGAACGACAGACACAGGATAATAGTATTAGTAGTCTCGATTGTAAGAATCAACCTTTTGAAAAGGACTTATTGACACTACCAGAAGATGTTAACTTCCAATCATATACTGATCTCACCAATGTCCGTTCAGAGAATCAAAACAATGACATAACTAATGAAAAATTAACAAAGGTACGTGATATGGTTGCTGAAAAATGGGCCGTTTTATCAGAGTTCAAGAACATGACCATTCCTTCAGATAGAAGTACCAAGAAACTGCGGGATAATCAAACTATTCAAAAAGAAACTAATTCTGTTAAGCCTCAACAGCAAAACAATCAATAACACATAGCATGTCATGATGTGCGGACTTGCTGGTAACAGGCAATAGCGCAAACTCCCTGTCAACTACAACAAGCAGATTAGATGTTAGTGTGTCGAGTTGTGACTAGTCGGATTTATCTTCAACAGCGTCATCACCATGAGACTCAATTGCCTCAAGTAATGAACTTTCTAGCTGTTCCTTGCGTTTGAGTTTATTGTGAGAAGGCTTTTGCGATTGCGGCTGGGAAACTGACTCTGTTTTAGCTGCAGGTTGTTCAGCTTGGCTTACGTCAGTTGATTCACTGGAAGTGTCCTGCGGCTGCGTCTGCTCAGAAGTTATATCAATCTCGTACTGTGTTAACTTGCTTGCAAGGCGAACATTTTGCCCACTCTTACCTATAGCAATACTCAACTGATCTTCAGGAACAAAGACGGTTGCTTTCTTGCTTGCTTCATCGATCTTAACACTGCTGACCTTCGTTGGACTCAATGCGTTCGTAATATAGGCTTCTGGCTTCTCATCGTACACAATGATGTCTATTTTTTCTTGTTCACCAATCTCACCCATTACTGCGTTAACGCGAGTTCCATGGCCGCCAACGAAAGTACCGACCGGATCAACACCAGGCACGCTACTTACAACTGCCAGCTTGGTACGTACACCAGCTTCACGAGCAATTTGTTTAATTTCAACAGCACCATTTTCCATTTCAGGAACCTCTGCACGGAAAAGCCATTCGATAAACTGCGTATTTCCACGTGACACGACAAGCTGCGGACCACGAAATCCGCGTTCTACGTCTTTGAGGAATACCTTCAGGCGCTGGCCTGGGTGGTATCGCTCATGCTGGATCTGCTCACTGCGTGGCAAGATTCCCTGCGCTTTACCAAGATCAATTCGTACAATATTGCCTTCAACCCGGCTCACAATACCGTTCACGACTGTACCAATCTTATCTTCATATTCATTCATAACGATTTCTCGCTCAGCTTCACGTAAACGCTGCAAGATAACTTGTTTTGCGGTTTGTGCTGCGACACGCCCAAATGTTGTAACGTTATCATGCAGCTCAATAATATCGCCTACTTTTGCATCTTTCTTTCGTTTCTTAGCGTCTTCCAGACTAATTTCAACTGCATCATCACCTACGACTTCTACGACTTCTTTGCTAACGTAAATATCAATGTCACCTGAGTTTATATTCATACTAGCTCGAACTTCTTGTTCTCGGTCGCCATAATCTCGCTTATATGCCGCAGCAAGAGCCGACTCAATAATTTCCTGTACGGTATCTTCTGGCAAATTCTTTTCTTCCGCGATTGCGCGCAGTGCGAGTGCCAATTGTTTAATATCTAAATCCATTTTTATCTCCTTCTGTAATGGTCTCTTGAATGAAAAAATCCGACCTGCCGGCCGGAGTTAACACCTAAATAATACGCTCATACGCATATAATGTCAATCTATATCTCACGCATGTTTTTGCTAAACTAGAGTCATGACTAAATCCGTAAAACAGCTCTACACCCAGTTTAAACCCAATCACTACGATCTCCATTTGACCTTGCACCCCGATGAAATGACTTTCAGTGGGAAAGTTACAATCAAGGGCTTAAAAGTTGGCCGACCCATGGAGCGCATGACATTTCATCAAAAAGCTTTAAAGTTTACCGGCGCTTCTATCACTAAGCATGGCAAGAATGCCGATGAAATAATCAATGTGCAACGAATAAATTTGCACAATTCCTTCGATGAAGTGCGTCTGCACACAGAAACAACGCTGTACCCAGGGGAATACACCGTAACGATGGAATTCAGCGGGAATATCACAAAGCAAATGAACGGTTTGTATCCGTGTTATTTTGAGAAGGATGGTACACAGCAGAAACTGTTAGCCACTCAGTTCGAAAGTCACCACGCAAGAGAAGTATTCCCCTGTATTGACGAACCAGCAGCCAAGGCAACATTTGACCTTTCGCTGTCCGCACCCGAGGCAAAAGCTGTCCTTGCTAATACGCCAGTAAAAACAACCAGTGTAGCGAACCGTCTTCAAACAACGGTATTTGAAACTACTCCGGTTATGTCTACATATCTTTTGGCATTTGTTTGGGGAGAATTAGATTATCTGGAAGCTACCACAAAAGACGGAGTCTTAATTCGCACCTACGCAACACCAGAACACGTTAAGAGCACTCAGTTTGCGCTGGATATATCTGTAAAAATCTTAGAATTTTATAATGATTATTTTCATATTTCATATCCATTGCCAAAATGTGACATGATAGCCTTACCAGATTTTGCCAGTGGCGCTATGGAAAACTGGGGCTGCGTGACCTTCCGTGAACAAGCATTGTTAGTAGATGAGAAAAATTCAACGCTCAGCAATAAGCAATGGGTGGCTATGGTCGTTGCCCATGAGCTAGCTCACCAATGGTTTGGAAACCTAGTAACCATGCGATGGTGGACTGATCTCTGGCTCAACGAAGGGTTTGCTAGTTGGATTGAATTTCTGGCTGTGGACCATATATTTCCTGAGTGGAACATGTGGACGCAGTTCGCCACCAATGATCAGCAGCAGGCGCTTAAACTCGATGCCCTTGAGTACACACACCCTATTGAAGTAGCTGTAAACCACCCTGATGAGATTCGCAGTATCTTCGATGCTATTAGTTATAGCAAAGGCGCCAGCGTCATTCATATGCTAAACCAATATCTCGGTGCTGATGTGTTTCGTGATGGTCTGAGATTTTATCTAGATAAACATAAATATAGTAATACAAACACTGTCGATTTATGGGAATCACTTGAGCAAGTCTCCGGCAAACCAGTTAAGTCGTTTATGCATGCTTGGACATCCTTGCCTGGCTACCCATTACTCGATACAACTGTTACTGACGCAAGCGTAACGATTGAGCAAAGTCGATTTCTCTTAAATCCGCTTCATAGTTCAATTGAACAAACAATTTGGCCGGTTCCATTACTAGCCGACGGCTTACCTGATCAATTGAGCACCGCCAGCCAATCATTCGCAATGCCCGATACGAACAAAGTATTACTTAATAAAGGTCAAAGTGGATTTTACCGTGTTGCTTATAATGCGAGTCATTTAAAACATATTGGCGAACAGATTAAGGCCGGACGACTTGATGTACTCGACAGACTGGGCGTACTTAGTGATGTGTTTGAAACAGCACGCGCCGGCAAGACAGATACCGCCGATGCTCTACACTTTCTAGAAAACTACAGGAATGAAACGGACTACGCGGTTTGGGATATTATCACAACCAGTCTCGGAAACTTGCGCATGGTTATGGGGACTAATGAGATTCGTGAGCTCATGAAACCTTACATCCGCGAGCTTATATCAACGGAACTTGACCGTTTAGGTTGGGAGACTTCTGCAAATGACTCGCATTTTGATAAGCTGCTTAGACCAATCATTTTGAGCTTAGCGGCTATCTCTGACGATCCAGCCATACTAAAACATTGCCGTAAGCTATTTGATAATATGAGCAGCCCTGAAGATATTCATTCCGAACTGCGTGAATCTTCTACCACGTCTGAAGTAAAACGTGGTATGGATATTGACCCTGATATGCGCGGCGTAGTGTACGGCACAATTGCACGTACGGGTGATGAATCAGATTTTGAAAAAATGCTAAAAATGCACAATAACTCGAATTTGAGCGAAGAACGAACAACACTGGCTGCCGCCCTCACCGGTTTTAAGCAACCTAAACTAATTAAACGCGCATTATCGCTGATAGATAGTGATACTGTACGATTGCAAGATGTAGCCTATTGGATCGCCTATAGCTTTTTAAATCGTCATGCACGTACACTCACGTGGGATTGGCTGAAAGAACACTGGAGTTGGCTTGAAAAAAATCTTGGATCAGATTTGAGCTTCTACCGTACGCCAATTTACGTTGCAAGAGTGCAAATAGATAAACGCTTTATAAGTGAATACACCGCGTTTTTCGAGCCCAAACTATCACCTGCGCTAGACAGATCGTATCGGCAGGGCTTGGAAATTCTACAATGGCAATCAGACTGGCGCGAACGCGATCAAAAAGAAGTCATCAAATATTTCTCAAGTTTTGCGGAAGCTACTGATTAGCCAATTGTTACCTTCTCAGCAATTTTAAACCACTGGAATACTTCACGAACTATAACCGACGGATTATAAACAATCTTGTCTATTGTCTGTGGATGATCAGTTCGCTTCACTCTGTGTACGGCATACGATACGTGCGGTAGCAGTTCGTATTCGTGCCAGTACATTTCCGAAGATTGACCTTGCATGACATCGATCTGAACAGGGTCTGACAATTCGGTACTTATAGAACCGTCTGCAGAAATGGTAATCCCTATACTCGACGCCCGTTTATATTCATGCACTAATTCAATCGTACCCGACAGCGCATTTGCGCCCAGTGGAGCCAAGATACCCGCGCCACATAAACGCTCTGCTTTTTCACGTAACTGACTTCGACTTGCCCAACTTGCATCATATCTCCGGCGCAGTCCCAGAGCCTGCTCTTGGGTGATATCTCTCTTTGGTAACGAATCTAACCGATCCAAGACGGCAATGTTTGTACCCGCAACTTGCGATAATGTATATCCATTGTGCTCGTGTTTTTCCACAACAATAGTTGTAGATGGTTTCTCAAAATCCTGGAAATACACAGTTTGCCAGTGTGACTCCTCTTGAGTCATGGCTTCAAATATCTCAGCTTGCGAGGGTTTCATATCAGTACTATACCGCTAAAATACTTTTCCGGCCAAATTCATTCAATCTCGGCAAAATCGATTGATTCAGTGTTCATAGAAATTGCAGCCAAGCGATAGTCTCCCTCCCATCCGAACTTCGCTACCCAAAACTCTGCCGCGTATTCCATTTGATGGAGTTTTGCAGGAGTAATGTAATCAAAGCCTTCACCCTGTTGATTATGGGTTCGGAACTTAACTTCAATAAAATAAACGGTGCGTTTTTTCTCTGCAATTATGTCGATTTCACAAAATCGTGTTTTCCAGTTCAGTTCTTTGACTGTGAATCCCAAGCCTTGAATATACTTGGCTGCCGTCTTTTCTGCATCATGTCCTGTTTTATAGTTGGTCATAGCATATCTCGGATAGGTTTGAAGCTACGCCGGTGTATATCACTTACTCCGTACGAGAGTAGCGTCTGTTTATGCAGCGCAGTCCCATACCCCACATGTCTAGAGAACTGGTATTTACCTTCACTCGCGGTATCTAACTGAGTCATGTACGCATCACGCCTTACTTTAGCGTATACACTTGCAGCACTAACAACTGGGTGTAAGCTGTCTGCCTTAATCACACACTGGACGTTTTGAAATCTTTGGTCACAGTAATTAATTGAACCGTCCATAATTATATCTTCTCCTGGAAGAACATTCAGAGCGGTGAGTGCACGTGAGACTGCTAGGCGCATAGCCTCCGCTAATCCCTGTGTATCTATTTCTTTAGCTGATACCCACCCCTCACCAAACAGGCAACTATTTTTCAAGGCTTCCATCATTGCGCTGCGTTTATTTGCGGATAATAATTTTGAGTCGGTTAGTTCTAAAGGAAGCTCTTCAATCTGACGAGCTGCTACAACTAGCAACGGACCTGCCCATGCACCTCTTCCGACTTCATCAATCCCAATCATAGAAATCATTGTAGACTATTGACATATTGCGTAGTTGTGATATAATGTATACTAAGAAGAATGTGTAATAAAAAAGCCCCTGTGTGGGGCTTTTTGGTAGAATATAGATTTACTCGGCTTTATCTTCGCGATTGGCCATAGCTTCTTTTAACTTAGCTTCTTCGGCCGCCTTCGCTTCTGCTTCTTTAGCAGCTTTTTCTTCAGCTTCTTTTACTGCTGCTTCTTTGGCTTCTTGCTCGGCTTTTTCTGCAGCCTCATCGCGTACTGAGTTTACTGCCTGCATATCAAAATCTACACCTGTTAAACGAGATGCCTTACCAGTTCGGTTTCGCATGTAAGTTAAGTAATTACGTCGGACTTTGCTACGCTTGGTCACTTCAACTTTAGTAATGAGCGGACTGTGTAATAGGAAGCTTTTTTCGACCCCTACACCACTAGCAATACGACGAACCAAAATACGATTGCTCAAACTACCTTTTCGTGTCGTACGGATAACAAGACCCTGAAAAATCTGAATACGCTCTTTACCGCCTTCACGAATTTTCTGGTGAACTTTAACAGTATCGCCGGACTTAACGTCTACGACCTCTGCTTTTTTGTACTTATCTGTAATTTTCTGGATAACTGATTGCATAACTCGTAGATATTACACGACTTCCCTGTTATTTGCAAGATAATTACGTCTCTAGATAAATCAGATTCGTATGCTCTATACTATGCCGTATGGATTATTCGAAATTGGCGATGCAAAAACATAAAGAACTTAAAGGCAAAATTTCATTGGCGCTCAATGATACGTTAGATTCTGTAGAGAAATTAAGCACCTACTACACTCCTGGTGTGGCAGCAGTTAGTACGCACCTCGCCGAACACCCTGAAGAGACACGTGATTATACCTGGACACATAATACAGTTGCTGTAGTGAGTGATGGATCAGCCGTTCTAGGACTGGGAGACATTGGTCCGTATGGTGCCATGCCCGTTATGGAAGGCAAAGCCATGTTGTTTAAGCATTTTGCTAATATCAACGCTGTACCAATCATTTTGGATGTTCATGGAGTAGATGAAATTGTCGCAGCGGTTCGAGCAATCGCACCGAGCTTTGGTGGGATTAACTTAGAAGATATTAGTGCGCCGAAATGTTTCGAGATTGAAAATCAGCTTAAAGGCGAGCTGGACATACCAGTGTTTCATGATGACCAGCATGGGACAGCAATCGTTGTGCTAGCCGGTCTGATTAATGCGATGAAGCTTACCGGCAAACAGCTGCATGAGTGCCGCATTGTCGTAGTTGGTGCTGGTGCTGCTGGCACAGCAATAATGAAGCTGCTGTATCGTTATGCGCGTCCTATGATATTAGCTGTTGATAGCCAAGGCATTGTCAGCCGTGATCGTTATGGTTTAACGCTAGAAAAGCGAGCTTTGTTGGAGTATACGAATTCACAAAGCATAACTGGCGAACTATCAGACGCTATGAAAGACGCTGATATATTCATAGGTGTCTCTCAGGGTGGACTACTCAACCAGAAACTTGTCAAAAGTATGGCTAAAGACCCGATTATATTTGCAATGGCTAACCCCACACCTGAAATCATGCCGGTTGAAGCCATGCAAGCGGGAGCGCGAATAGTGGCAACTGGGCGCAGTGATTTCCCCAACCAAATCAATAACGTCCTGGCATTTCCAGGCGTATTCCGCGGCGCACTCGACAACCGCCTGACTAAAATTACTGACACTCATAAAATTGCAGCTGCTGAGGCTTTAGCTGCGCTCGTTGAAACCCCTACAGCCAGTAAGATCATTCCGGAGCCATTTGATCCGCGAGTGGTTAAGGCCGTCGCCCAAGCCGTGTGCTAGCCGACAACGCGGTTAAGTTCTGATAAAGTAGTTTCGCCAGCAATGACTTTCAAAATACCGTCATGCAACATGGTTTGCATGCCAGATTCTATTGCCGCCGATTCTATCTCTTGTGAGGTAAGGCTCGCACCTCTTGTCATAAGTTCTGCGACTTTGCCCTGCATAATGAATTGTTCGCGCAGCGCAATTTGTCCTTTATAACCATAGGGATTTTCAGTAGTCGCTGTGGGTTGATACAGTTTTAAATCAGATATATCGGGCTTATCAGTTCCTTCAGGCATCGTATCTATAATGGATTGAATATATGCGATAGTCTGCTCATCGGGCTGATAGGCTTGCTTTGATGTTTCGTCTAAGCGGCGGACTAAACGTTGCGCCATGACAAGCCGAATCGCAGACACAAATAACGGGTTCTCACCAATGACATCAACGAGACGCGTCAACGCTGCTGAGGCTGAACTGGCATGAAACGTACATAAGACCAAGTGTCCCGTTAAGGCAGCTTGCAGTGCCGTCTTGGCAGTATCGCTATCACGGATTTCCCCGACCATCACAATATCTGGATCAAGCCGCAATATAGCTCGGAGTTTTTCTGCAAATGCTGATGTAGAGCCATCTTTACTGACAGCTGGAAGTTGGCTGATACCTGGGAATTGGTACTCTACCGGATCTTCGATAGTAATAATTTTGCGTTCCTCTGTATTGAGTGTGTTGAGCATGGAATATAAGGTGGTTGTTTTACCTGAACCTGTTGGCCCAACGACCATTACGAGTCCGCTGGGTTTATTGATGATGCCGTCCACTACGCCACGCTCTTGCGGCGATAAGCCGAGTTTGTCCAAGGTATACATATTTGCATTCATATTGAAAAGACGCATAACGATTTCCATGCCATTTACACCAGGTACCGTTTCGATACGCAAGTTTACGTCAACAATGGATTCATCAGCCATCTGAACTCGGTGCGATATATGTCCTTGCTGTGCGGCGTCCGTTGCAGTCGATACATTAGCGGCACTGGCAATTGCTGAAATAAGAATTCTGTACTTCTCAGGAGGGAGCTCTGCAACCTTATGAAGTACGCCGTCTACACGGAACCGAATGCGGGCATGATCACGCTGCGGTTCGACATGTATATCTGATGAACCGAGTTTGTGTGCTTGCGACACAAGGTAAGCCAACATGTCGTCAGCCCGAACCTGCAACAATGTGGCGGTTACCTTTTGAATCTGTTCTGCTGCATCAGTATGGGCGAGTGAAATATCCTCATACTCAACGGCTTTCGGAGGATTATACAGTTTCATGAAATCTCGATAACCAGTGTCCGAAATAAGGTAGAAGCTCACCCGCTGATCCATAAAACGATTGCGCAGATTTGTCATAGTTTGCTGACTAGTAGTATTCGTAACACCAAATTTAATATGATGCTGGTCAACGAATAACGGTATGATCCGAAATGTTTCCAATTCAGATATGGTCAGCACGTCCTTATATAACTGCTTTTCAGTTGGAGCTGACGTGTCAGCGTACATGAGATTGAGTATTTGGGCGCGTTTTTGAGTTATGGCCTCTTCATCGCGCCTAGCATCTTGTGACATTGCTTGTAGTATAACCGCTTATGTCTATCCGGTACAGCTTGTTATGTATCTTCTTGGCCCATACAATATAGGCATGCGTATCATAGTAATGGCTCACAATATCCGCAGTATTCACAATGTCGGCTCATTGTTACGTACCGCAGAATGTATGGGTATTCAGCACGTGTATATATCAGGTTATACGCCGTACCCGCGCGTTCACAACGATACTCGACTACCGCACGAACGAGACCGGATACATAATCAGATTCATAAAACTGCCTTGGGGGCGGAATCACTATTAACAATACATAGATTTGAAACACTTGCTGAAGCAATTGCAAGCGTGCGTCAACAGAATATTCATATTGCTGGGCTGGAACAGCATGCAGGTGCTATTCCATTGCCGTCGTTCAAACCAGATTACGATACTGCATTACTTGTAGGGAATGAAGTGGATGGATTAGACCTAGCTGACATTGATTTATGCGATGAAATCATAGAAATTCCTATGCTTGGTAAGAAAGAATCACTCAACGTTGTACAAGCCGCTGCCATGGCTTGTTACCAGGCAACATTCTGGAAGAATGTGGTAAAATAAGCTTATGCCTTATCGCGCACATAAAAAAGGCGCACGCAGTAAACCAAAAGACTTACACAAACGCGAGCACAAACACTATTTCCCGTATATCCCGGTTCTATTAATTGCTGCCATATTCACTGTTAGCCTCATGCAACCACTTCGTGCAATGGGCGTGTTATCGTATGCCACTGAAATGAGTCACTCGAACTTGTTAGCAGTTACAAATAATCGTCGGAATGCCAACGGGGCATCTACACTTACCATCAATAGTAAGCTTAACCAGGCTGCGCAGGCCAAAGCCAATGATATGGTAAAACGTGATTACTGGTCACATAACACTCCGGATGGTGAAGAGCCTTGGATTTTCTTTGACGCTGCAGGTTATTTATACCAAAAAGCCGGAGAAAACCTTGCCTATGGTTTTAGTAGTAGCGATGCGACTGTCACTGGCTGGATGAATAGTCCATCACACCGTGATAATTTACTCGATGTGTCGTTTACAGAAGTTGGGTTTGGGTTCGCAAATAGTCAAAATTTCAACGACAGCGGAAATCAAACAGTAGTAGTGGCTATGTATGGTCGACCGCAAGTTCTATCGCAAAACGAGTCACAAGGTGAGCCAGCAAAGCCTACACAGTCTACTGAAGTCTCACAAACGCCAACTCCTGAACCAGAGCCAACTCTAGACCAGGCTGAGCAGCCAGTAGAATCGCCCGAGCCGAGTGAAACACCTGCTGAAGAAGCCATGCCAGTCAACTCAGATACAGAAATTGAACAAGAGCCTACCAGTCGGCAAATCACTCGTATTGAAACCATTAGTGGTGGTCAGAATCCATTCTTATTATTTGCTGTCGGACTTATTACAGGATGCGTGACAATGTTCTTACTTATTAAGCATGCTGTCCGTTTGCGACATCTCGTACGAGACAGTGAACAGTTCATTCTCCACCATCCTGTCTTAGATAGTGTTTTACTGGGTGTTATCTTGGTCGGTACTATACTCCTACAGACCTCAGGCGTTATACGTTAACTATCGAACAATAATTGATTCCGTACCTACAATATCTCGCAACTGCGGGATAACTGCCTCGTTTGCGACACGTTGTGGCAATCGGAGTGCTTGCTTAGCCTCGCCGACAACAAGTATGATTTCAGCTTGACCGGGATTATTATCGATCACTTGCTTGATTGCAAGGAGTTGACTATCGTCCTTACTAGACGCAACCCTCACATAAATAATCGGGTCTTTCTGTGGTTCGCTAGGTAGTTCTTTCTCCTTTGGTACTGGTTTCTTCTTCCCTGTTTTTTTGTAATCCCTAGCGTCACTGAGTGAGATTTCAGTCATAGTATCGACTAGAATTTTTATTTCTTCAGACACAACCCCAGCACGATCTTTTGCTGAAATCTTACCTTTTACACTTACTATCTTATCCCTAATTAATAATTCACCTAGCTCATCAAATTTGCCTGGAAATACGATTAGCTCCATTTCACCAAACTTGTCTTCAAGTTTCACAAAAGCCATTTTTTTGCCGTTTCGAGTCATAATTTCGCGCACATCAGCTATAGCACCACCAACGGTGGCAGACTTTCCATCATGGGTTGGTTTAAGTTCACTAATTGCAATCGTCGTTTCTTCTAAGTATTCAATGAAGTCGTCTAAAGGGTGCTGACTAAGATACAGTCCGAGTAGTTCACGTTCCCATGCCAGCTGCTCATGCGTGTCTTGCTGTATAGCCGCCGGGCTTAGTGTGAGAGTAGAACGAGTAGCTACATCTGTTGAGTTACCGAACAAATCAACCTGACCAAGTGCTGCTTCTTTTTGCAATTTGGCGGCAAAAGCCATGATAAGGTCAAGATTTTCTAACAATTGCTGGCGGTTACCTAGCGAGTCAAAAGCACCGCACTTAATTAAGCTTTCCAT
>JBBQYC010000009.1:0-23933 GCA_038209015.1 Saccharimonadales bacterium (SeqCode) | reverse complement strand
CCATTCTTGTTCCGCAGAAATCAGCAACTGGTTATGATGCAGCAATGTGTCAGGGTTACCTGGTGTTATTTCTGCTTGTTGAGGTGTTAATTTTTGTTCTATCACACTTATACATTAGCATTTTATATGCTTTTTGTCAATATTACCACCTCGAGACTGAACGGCGTGAGGCTTTAACTGTATTACCGTAATCATCGACAATTTCTGACATTCGTTGGTTATATGCCTGCTTTTGTTGCTCATCAAGCGTAAACTTGGGTCTCGTGTGTTTTGGGGTCGGTGGTGAGTAGGTAAAAACAGGCTCTGCCATAGTGTAGACCCGTGGTCGTATACTTGTACCTATTTTCGATGCCAGGTCTTTCTCACGAATTGTTACATGGTGCGGTCCGTGCTCACCTGCATGTATCCTCTGCATTATGCCATCTATGGCATCTCGACGTAGACTATCAAGTTGCGACGTATCATGCCGAGCATGTGTGTACGGAATAAATGCTTCAGCTAAATCTTCGCGTTCATTCGTATACCCATATTTACTAACTGGCTTGGCATTTATTATTTCCTCGAGGTTATATATATCCTTGGCTGGTACGGTTTTCTTATCTCCCGATTCATCGATATGTGTAATCTCCCAAGGCATATCCAGCTTTTTCTGATTTAATGCAACAACTTCGCCGTAATCATCAACAGTTTCAGTACTAACTTCTTTCCAGCCAGTTGCTCCAGCATATGCATTATTGACTGTATCTTGTTGTTCCACAAGATGTGCTAATTCATGAGTTAAAACACCCTCTAAAGGGTCCACGCCTATTGCATGTAGTTGTTTTACAAAATCTTTATCAATTGTCCCGTTTATCAAGGATTCGTTCAAAACAATCACACCGCTCATGCCGCGTGCAGTACCAACTACCTTATCGCGGAACTTATCCGATTTCTTAAATATAATTGCATTCGTAGCATCAAAAACCTTCTGCCCCGCCAGCGCTGTGACACGACTTACAACTTCTCTTACCTGTTCTTGCTGCTCCATTGTCAATGATGTATCGGAAAAATTGAGAACCTCTATAGGCTTAACCTCGCCAGTTACTAATTCAAACCGTTGTATGAGTGGTGTGTTTGCTTCAATCTCGCTCTCTACCAATGGTTCACCCAAATGCCAGTTATTATCATGAAATCCACGCTCGACGAGCCGTTCTTCAGCTAAATATGCAGTCCGCTTCATTATCAATTCTTCATCTGTTATGGGAAGTTCGTCTATTGTGCCGCTTAAGTATGTATGTTTGGCTTGATTATGATAATCCGAACTTAAATCTTGCGCTTCTAATGAAAATGTATATCTTATATCAGGATAATCATCTTCATGATTGTTATGTAGACGGGTTAAAATGATACCCTGTTCAACCGCCTCCCTCGTAGATCGCTCTAACTCATCTGCGGTCGCAAAGACTTCAGCCGCACCGGGGTGGGATTCGTGATTTGTTTCGAGATGTTTTTGTTTTAGTACTTCACTCATAACCTAGTTACCTATGACGACGCGACCATCGGATTGCTTGTGTGGTTTTATCTTGAAAGTAATTTAGTGTTTCAATAACCGGACCATCATTTTGGCTTACAGCTTCCACAAGTCCCTGCTTGAACAAAGACGAAGCTAGGTATACGCTTTCCCGAACCACTGGTTCTATATCATGCGAATAGCTTTTTTCCAGTAAGGCTCGCTGCAGACCATGTATTGGTTGCCAAACCTGTGTTCTATAACGATACGCAGCATCAGTTTCGTTTGGTCGCCTTTGATTTTCAGACTCCGTAGAGGGTTTTATTACTGATGCCATGCTCGCCAGATTCTTGAAACCATCTTGAATATTTTCACTTAATTGAGAAAAAGAATATGGTGATAACCTGTCAGCAAACACCGCTGGGCAGCGCATAACTACCTCGCCTGCAGAGTGATCAAACTGACCTTCTGCCCTGGCCATATCAGCCGTTAGTTCAAAGTGCGCATCGCCGATAGCTCGGGCTCGTTCTAGGAGTAGATTTTCAGGATTATGCAGCTGTTCATTCATGAATATATAATAGCATAAGCTTTATATTAAATCAAGCTTATGCTATATAAGAACAGCGTTTTGACTATATACCTATTGAACGTTTAGATGCTGCTTTATTCGGTCTACTACATCAGCAATCACGACCTGAGATTTCACCATATAATCATCTACCCCGAGCTGTGTTGCCTTTTCTTTATCACTATCTTGGGAAAGTGCTGTAAGCATAATAATCTTAATGTTTGCTGTTTCAGGAGTATTACGGAGAATATCCAGCACATCAAAACCACTTACTTTTGGCATCATTACATCCAGGATAATAAGCTGCGGCTTGTACTCTATAGCAGCAGACAGCGCATCTTCTCCGTTCGGTACCCTGCGTGTATCGAAATTTTCTGCCTGTAAACGTGTTTCGTATACTGACGCTAGAGAATCGTCATCCTCTACTAATAATATTTTTGGCTTTTTTGGTTGGGTTGTGTCGTTGTTTTCCATAAGCGTTATTATAGCATCATTTTATTTAACAGTGGCTTTGATGAAACCAACAAACATCGGATGAGCCTTACTTGGCCTTGATTTGAATTCTGGGTGAAACTGACTAGCCAGAAAGAACGGATGCGTCGTAGCCTCAATAATCTCAACCAGGTTGCCATCAGGACTGGTTCCTGAAGCTGTAATACCCCATGATTCATACTGTTCTCTGTAATCGTTATTGCATTCATAGCGATGACGGTGGCGCTCGGCGATTTGTGATGCGCCATATACGTCCGCAGCGATACTCCCGCGCGATAGTACGCACGGATAATTTCCAAGACGCATAGTTCCCCCTGTATTCTCCTTGCCATGTTGGTCAGCCATTGTGCTGATTACCTGATGAGGACTCTTTGGGTCCATCTCTGTTGAAGTAGCGGTCTTGAGCCCGGCATTACGCGCCGCTGCAATAACTGCCATCTGGAGTCCGAGACATAGCCCCAGATACGGTAGATTCTTTTTAAGAGCGTATTGGGCGACTTTTATTTTCCCTTCCAAACCTCTTGTTCCAAATCCACCTGGCACCACAACCCCATCACAGCCACGGAGCGCAGCTGCAATATTAGCTCCTGGTGCATCTAGTTTTTCGGCATCAATCCAGCGGATATGGATATTTTTTTCTTGCCACCATGCGGCTGAACGAAGTGCTTCAAATACCGACATGTAGGTATCTTGGTTGTCCATATATTTTGCAACTACGCCGACAGTGACACTGGATTCGAAATCCTGGGTTGCAAGACTGACAACCTTGCGCCACGTTCTGAGGTTTGGCTTACCATTTTTGATTCCTAACGTATCCATCAACACGCTTCCAATTCCCCCGTCTTCAAGCGACAGCGGTACTTCGTATATACTCGCGGCATTCGGAAGCAAGGCAATAGCACCCTTGTCTACGCCTGAAAAAAGACTCAGTTTTTCAGTGACAGCTTTTGGTGGCATCTCCTCACTTCGGGCTACAAGGACATCAGGAACAATCCCGAGCCCCCGCAGGTCGCTAACTGCGTTCTGTGCTGGTTTTGTTTTGAATTCATGACTGGCTCCTAGGTACGGAAGATATACAACATGAACGAAAGCACAATTTTCTTTACCGACTCGAAAGCCTAGTTCCCGGATAGCCTCTAAAAAACTGAGGCCCTCGTAGTCGCCAACTGTTCCACCAATTTCAACGATATGTACATCAAAACCTTCGGCGGCTTTTTTTATCTCTTCCTGGATGAGGTTTGTGACATGGGGAATAAACTGAACTGTTTTTCCAAGATACTTACCGGTTCTTTCGCCTTCGATGACACGGCTCAAAACCCGACCGCTCATCAAGCTACTGCTTTGCGTGAGCTCCTCATCAATGAATCGTTCGTAATGACCAAGATCTAAATCTGTCTCTGCACCATCACTGGTAACAAAGCATTCTCCGTGCTCAGCTGGATTAAGCGTTCCCGCATCGGTGTTTAGATACGGGTCGCATTTTTGCAGATTTACTTTGAGACCGCGAGCTTTGAGGAGGTTGCCAATGGAGGCGGCGGTGATGCCCTTGCCGAGTCCCGATAATACTCCGCCGGTTACAAACACATACTTTGTCTGACGTTTCGCCACGCCCTAATTCCTCCGTTATTACCTCTGATACTACCCTAGTGTTGCGTCTGACACAAGTGTTAACGCAGCTTTGCCTTTGCAGCTTCAAGCTGGCTGTCTATTTCGTTTTTAATATCTTCTTCAGAAATTTCCACTTTTTCATCCGGCTTCAAGCCGTCTTCATCTATATTCACGTCGTTAGGAGTAAACCAGCGAGCAATCGTAACTTTCAGTACACTACCATCCCTGAATCCTTCGAGTTTTTGCACGCTACCTTTGCCAAAACTCGTGGTACCAATCAGCGTCGCCGCACCGTTATCCCGCAACGCGCCCGCAGTAATCTCACTGGCACTAGCGCTACCTTCGTTGATTAACACGACAGTTGGAACACCTTTGAGCGGCGAAGGACCCGTGGCATTAAATGTCTGGATAACAACACCGCCACGTTTTTCTTTAAGTACTACATCACCGTTATCAAGCCACAAGCTACTTACCCCTACGGCAGCATCCAATAATCCGCCCGGATCATTCCTAACATCAACTATCACGCCTTTAACGTTTGCTTTCTTAAATGCATCGGCGGCTTCTTTGCTGAGCATTACCGTATCTTCTGCATATCGAGAGATTCGCAAATAGCCAATATTCCCGTCTTGTATTTCGTAGGTGACACTAGGGACTTTAATCTTGGCGCGTGTAATTTCAATCTGTAATTGTTCTGCTCTATTTCTCACAACCGTGAGTGTAACCTTAGTATTTTCTTCACCTCGGATTTTATTAACAACCTCGCTCAGCGTTTGACCGCGCGTTGACTCGCCGTCCACTTCCGTAATAATATCTTTGGCTCTTAACCCAGCCTTCTCGGCCGGAAATCCGGTAATCGGTGACACGACGATAGTATTTCCATCCTCATCTCTACTGAGTTCAGCTCCAATACCAGTAAATTCACCAGTTAACTGTTCGTTAAACTCGGTAGCAGATTCAGGGTTTAAGAATTCAGTAAACGGATCTCCTGTTGCTGTTGCCAATCCTGCTTTAAGCCCGTCAAGTAGTTGTTCGGTCGTAAGTTCGCCGTCGTAGCTCGTGCGCAGTGCATCATAGACTCGTTCAACTGTTTGATAATCAAGATCTTCTGGTAACTTTGATGTTTGTTCAGCAACCTGCTCTGGCTCTGTCTTAAAGATATTACTGTTTTCTAACGATATTCTGCCGCTACCAACGCCAAAGCCGCTTAGGAATATAAAACTACCGATAAATACATAAGCAACCCCTTTCATCACTGAAAAAGATTGTTTTTTAGGTTTTTCTTGTTGCACTTTTTCCCTTTCTAACTCAAATACCTGCCCATTATCTCATACTTTTAATCCGCTAAAGGTAATTTAACTTCAAGTTTTTGACGTATATAAAAACAGACAGAGAAATCTATTTAAAGTGGATGAATACTAAACCAGATTGGCTGAGGACATTTGCATTACCTCCATCAGGACCACGATAGTATCCGTCACCCCCACGGTTATAATCGCTGACTACTATACGTCCATCGTCTAATACATGTTCGACATACATAACGTGGCCGTAGTACCCTGCCGGATTAACCACAGCATCGCCCTTGCGTGCGCCGCTGCCGTAGTCAACTTCAAATCCACGGGCTGCAGCATTTCCTGGCCACTGGTTTGCATCACCTAGGTATGAAAAGCCTGATTTGCCGTCCATCGCTAGCTTATATGCTACCCAGCTTGTACAGTTTCTAAAGCCATATCCCCAGCTGTCCCATGCACCGCCGTTAAAATACCAATCATAGTTCCAGCATGGACCGCCGATTTGGCCGGTATGAGCACAGTAGGCATTGCCCCATGGATAACCGCCCCCACCGGGGATACCTGGCTGCACTCCGCCGCCAAACAACGCCATGTTAGCAATGATTTGCTGCTCGCGCAGTTCTTCAATCTTTTCCTTATTATCGGCTATACGGCTATTAAATTCATTTTGTTGCGCCTGATTCATATTAAGCAGTTCAGTCTGGCGGGCTTTCTTTACCGCTACATCCGCTTGCAGTGCGGTGTCCTCAGCAATTAAATTTTCCACGCTTTGTTTTTCTGCCGCTAATTGCTTTTTCAGAGCATTTATTCTATCGAGCGTCACCTTTATCTCATCCTGAATGACATTACGATATTCCTGCTTATCTAAAAATTCGCTTAGATCTTGGCTAGAAGCTAGCATTTCGATGGTTGATATTTCACCACCCAAATAGATTGCTCGTATATTTTGACCGAGTAAATCTTTTTGAAGCTCTAGTTCAGCTTCGGCTTTTTCAATTTCTTTTATAAGACGTACACGCTCAGCCTTGTTATTGGCAATTTGGTTCTCTAAGGCATAAATTCTGTTCTGTAAACTAGCTATGGTACTCTGGAGATCTTGTGCTTGGAGGGCTAAATCATCTATTTCATCCTGCGTCTGATTATTTTCCTGCCGAAGTTCAGCAATCTGCTCATCAAATCGATCCGCTTGAACCAGCGGCGTCACGAATACGCCTGTTAATAGAGCGGCAATAATTACCAGAGAGGCGACGAGGCGCAGCTTAATAGTTTGATTTTTTAACTGTTTTTGTTTTTTCATGAACAATTTGAGCATATCACACCATAAGCACGATATCAATATACTGACACCTGTTACCTGCTACGAATATGTAAGCTATTTGCTTATTTTAAATTTCAGATATCGTCGAGTGGCTATAAGGGACGAAACTGCACCGATAAAAATTCCAAGTGCCGTTTGGCCTAATAGAATCTTCCAGAAATTCTCGGCAAAGAAACGATTAGCAAATGTGATATCTAATAACCCCAGACTACTAGCATCAAAAGTTGATTCAGAGACTGCAAATAAAGAGTTTAGTAGGGCTATAGAAATAGCTGCAGATATAATTCCATACAAAATGGTTTCCACAACAAACGGACCTCGTATATACCAAGTGCCGGCACCTAATAGGCGCATGATTGTCAGCTCTTCCCTGCGGTTGAATATTGCCATACGAATGGTATTGAATATGATCAGTACAGATACGGTAGCGAAGATAATGACTCCGACTATGCCGGCCTGCCGCAAAAATGTCGTAGCTGCGGTTATTTTATCTATAGCATCACGACGACTTCCGGAATACGACGTCTCAGCTGATTGCAGTGCTTTTATGTCCTCTTGCTCAAGAAACGCTTGAATACTGCCGAGATCATCAGGATCGGTTGGTTTTATACGAATAGTCGCGGGAAAAGGATTATCTATCTGGGCGAGCGCGCGTTGAATATCGATATTGTCCGATGATGGCGCTTGCTGCTCTCGTAAGACTTGTTCTTTGCTCTTATACTCGACGCTTAGAATTCCTTCAGTATCATCGAGTTGTCCCAGTAATTCCTCTGTTTGAGCTTCATCAACAGTATCTTTGAGGTATACCGATATATCTATACGGTCAGTTAAGTTCTTAATTGTATTTGTAAACGTAGCGTTTGCGATGAGTGATAAAAGTACAATGGTCAATGTAATCACCATAACTGCGATGGCCGCCACAGCGAGCGTTGCGTTACGAATAAAGTTCTGGATACCAGCTTTTATAACCCTGCCGAACGTAATAATACGTCGTTGCAGTTTCATCACTGTTCCGCCCTGTATTTACCTACAGCTTTGTCGCTTTCTACACGGCCGCCGCTGAGTGTAATAACTCGCCGCTTTAACTTGTTAACAATCTCTTGATTATGAGTTGTGAGTAGTACGGTGGTGCCATACTGATTAATTTTTTCCAATACTTTTATAACGTCCCAGGCATGTTTCGGATCCAAGTTACCTGTCGGCTCATCAGCAATAAGAATTTTTGGCTGGCGCACAACAGCACGAGCGATAGCAACCCGTTGCCGCTCCCCACCGGATAGTTCCATCGGTTTTCTATCGGCTTTTTCAGATAAACCGACTATTTTTAATACCTTTGGTACCGTATGCTCGATTTCATGCTTGCCTATACCGACTATTTCTAGTGCAAATGCAACATTTTCATATACAGTTTTATTCGGTAATAATTTGAAATCTTGAAACACTACGCCAATTTTCCTACGTAGCAGCGGGATTTCTCGGTCTTTTAGCTTGTCATAATCGATACCGCCGACTACGATTTTCCCGCTTGTTTGACGCTCTTCTCTTGTGAGCAGTTTTAGAAGTGTACTTTTACCGGCACCGCTTGTACCTACGATGATAACGAACTCCTTTGGTTCGACATGCAAGCTAATACGGTCTAGTGCTGTGGCTTTGGTGCCATAGCGTTTTGTAACGCGGTCCAATAAGATCATGTGGTACTATTATATATGAAAACATAAACAGAAAAAGCACTCGCATAAAGCGGGTGCTTTTTTGTTGCTCTTATACCTGTTAAAGAGCTGTTGAAGCTGGATCAGATGTCTCATCTGACTCTACTGCAGCCTCAGGAGCGGGTGCTTCTGGAGCAACAATAGGTTCATCGGCTGGAGCTTCCACAGGAGCTGGTGCTGGTGCAGGTGCAGCAGCTGGCTCTTCGGCAGGTGCTGGTGCTGGCTCAGCTGGGAATTCAGGGGCAACTGCTGGCTCCTGCGCTGGTACTTCTGGTGCTACCGGTTCCTGTACTGGTTGTACTGTTGGGGCTGGTGCCGCCGCGGGATCGCTCGGGTTTTGTGCTGGTGTTTGAGGGTCCATATTTCTCCTTTTTTATGTTTTATGAACTGTTACTAAAATAACACTAATGCTTATATTTGTCAATTAATCAGATATGTTGTATTCAAGGTATGCCGTAATGAAATCATCCAATTTACCGTCGAGCACCGCTTCAGTATCACTGGTTTCGTAGCGAGAACGCAAATCTTTAACCTGTTTGTATGGATGCAGCACGTAGCTGCGAATTTGATTCCCCCACGCTGCTTGCTCATTCGGCCCTTTGAGATCAGATATATTCTCTTTGTGCTGTTCTAGCTTCAGTTGAGCAAGTTTGGAACGAAGAATCGTCATCGCGGTCTCCTTATTCTGCAGCTGTGAACGTTCATTTTGAATTGCAATAACAATATTGGTCGGCGTATGTGTTATCCGGACCGCAGAGTCTGTTGTATTTACGCTCTGCCCTCCCTTGCCACCACTACGATATACGTCAATTTTGAGATCTTTTTCATCGATTTCTACTTCTTCAGGCTCGTCTATCACGGGCACTATTTCTATTTTGGCAAAACTAGTTTGGCGTAAATTATCAGAGTTAAATGGACTGAGACGTACTAATCGATGTACTCCGTGCTCGCCACGAAGTTTCCCGTAGACGTAGGTTCCACTAATTTTCATAGTGGCACTTTTTATACCCGCTTCATCGCCAGAAGATTCATCTATGCTCTCGACACTGAAAGTATGCGATTCAGCCCATCGGACATACATTCTATGCAGCATCTGTGCCCAATCCTGTGCATCGGTGCCGCCGGCACCAGCGTGAATACTAATAATCGCATCGTGGTCATCGTAGTCGCCATTAAACATGAGGTCTGTTTTTTTCTGATTATATACGTCCTTGGTTTTGTCGAGTTGGTTTCGTAAATCAGTACCAAGTGATTCGTCGTTCGTTTCCGCAAGCTCAACAATTTCATCAGTTGACTTGAGCAGTTTCTGCCAGCTCGTTACTTTGTCGTCCAATACAGACTGCTGTTTCATAAGCCGGCCAGCTCGCTCTTGGTCCGTCCACAAGCTAGGATCGGCAGTTTGTTGCTGTAGTTTTTGAAGCTCTTCTTCCTGTCCTGCAATGTTTAATTTGGTCATAGCTTCGACAATTGCAGCCCGCAGGGTCTTGGCGTCGTGGATGAGATCGTGCATGGTATTAGTATAACTGACTAGCCGCGCCACACAGGTTTGAGTATTTCGACTAACTGAGTACGGAGCTGTTTAGGCGCCGCTCCCAGGAAGCCTATACCCCACTGTGGACGGTCAAAGAATTCATTTACAAGCTGAACAATTTGATCCTTCGTGACTGCATTTATACGAGACGGAATATCATAATAATCGTCTATGTGATCATCGAAGAAATACCTTGGGCTATAGCTGCTTGCAACACCAAAAACAGTCTGCGCACTGCGCTGGAATTTTCCAAGCAGGTACTGCTGCGATGCGGCTAAATCCTCATTGCTTATGTCGCCCGAGGCTATTGCTTTTAATTCCTGGGCGATAACAGTAAATAATGCCGGTGCATTATCGGCAGTTACTTGTGCGCCGAACCACCAGTTGCATGCGGTTTTAGTCTGCAAGTAGTTTGAGCTCATTCCATAGACTAAACCTCGCTCGCGTGCTTCGCCAAGGATACGAGAATGCAGAGTCTCGGTGAGCATGGTGTTAACCATGCTCAGTGCGTCGGCCTCACCATCGTCTAATCGACGATTAAGAAATGTATCGAAATAAAAATGAATGTTTTCAACACTCGGTTTGTTTATGTAGAGCGGTTCCCTCAAACCATGAGGCTGCTCATTAGGCAACTCAAACATTGATTCGCCACGCGGAAGTTCAAAATGTTCAAGAATTTCTAATAATTGTTTTTCGCGAGATGGCGTAATTTTACCGGAAATCACGAACCGCATATTTTTGAGGAAATGGGTTTTATTATAGTGCTTGCGGACATCTTCAACTGTCACATTTTTCATCCGCTTCAAACGTTCTTGATCGGTAAGTACTTTGTAGCCGTATGCATGACGAAGCGCCAGACTTAAATGGCGAAAATGATTGTTGCTTCGGCCGGACAGTTCCTCGCGGACATTACTGTGTTCAGCGACAAACTCATCCTCTAGAAACAGGGGTTTTGTTATTGAAATCCTGAGTAAATTTGTAATGCGCTTCCATTCAAAATCTGCACACTCCGCTTCATAAGTAACGTCGTAACTACCGGTACTAGCGTTACTGTAAGCACCGTTTTTTTCGAACTCCGCCTGAAAGGTTCTGGACCTAGGAACGTGTTCATTAGCACCCAGCAGCATATGCTCCATGATGTGCGCCACTTCCCACTTTTGCGGTGGCGTTAAATAGTCCCCTGCCCGGAAGTTTATTTCAAATGCCATGACACTAGCGCCTGGCACATTTATAAATAGTCCGGCGGCACCGTTCTTGAGCTTGTGTTCTGTTACGACGTGTTTCAAATATATCCCTTGCTACGTCTTATATTAGTTACGTCGCGCTTTTTTACGGCGCTGGCGTTCTTTTTTACGTGTTTTTTTAATAACTGTTTTTTGTTTCTTCTTCTCAAGTTCTTCAGCGGCGGCTGGTACAAAATCAGTCTCATTATAGTCATCGGCGCGAATGATCTGATCAGCGTTATCGACTGACTTACGAGCCGCTCGTGTCAGTTCAGTTTCGACCGGTTCTTCAGCCGCAATTGGTTCAGCATGGAATAATGCCCGTGTTACATCATGACGCAGCTGTTCCTGCATTTCTTCGAACATACGCTGTGACTGGCGACGATATTCCACTAATGGATCACGCTGACCCACGCTAATCCAATGTATTCCCTGACGCATGTGATCCATATTTTCGAGGTGTTGCATCCACAGGTTATCCAATATCTGCAGATATATATCACGCTCGATTTTACGCATAGTTTCTTCACCGAAAGCTGTCTCGCGAGATTCGTATAATTCCATTGATTCTTGTTTTAGAACTTTTTCAAACTTACTTGTTTCACTATCAAACAAACGATCAAGGGTTGCTTCATCAAACGGAAATACTTCTTTTACTATGTCTTCCATTCTGTCAGTTAACAGCTCAGGTGAATGCGCGAGTGCCCGTACCTCATCTTCTATAAAGGCTTTAATGCGCTTTTTAATATCTAGTTGAGTCAGGATTTCACGGCGCATTGTATACGTCGCTTTGCGGTGTCTGTTCATTACATCATCGTATTGGACAACGTTTTTACGGGCGTCAAAGTTATATCCTTCGACTTTTTTCTGGGCACCTTCTAGGCTTTTGCTAATAACTTTGTTTTGAATAGGTGTTTCGTCGTCAACACCAAGCCGATCCATCACGCTGGCTATTCTGTCACCACCAAATATTCGCATCAAGTCATCTTCAGTACTCACAAAGAACTGACTGGCTCCCTTGTCGCCTTGTCGTCCGGCGCGTCCTCTCAGCTGGTTATCAATTCGGCGTGATTCATGACGTTCGCTTCCGATAACAAATAAACCGCCGGCTTCTTTCGCGTCAGCATCGAGCACTATGTCTGTACCACGACCAGCTATGTTCGTGGCGAGCGTTACGGCTCCTTTTTGCCCTGCCTTGGCAACAATCGCAGCTTCACGTTCATTATTTTTTGCATTCAATACTTCGTGTGGAATTTTTGCTGTTTTTAAGGCCTTACTGAGTGCCTCGTTTTTCTCAACAGAAACCGTACCTATCAAAACAGGTTGGCCCTCTTCGCGCAAATCAGCAACCTGGTCAACAATCGCACGGAACTTACCTGCTTCAGTGCGGTATATCTGGTCAGCCCGATCATCACGTATAACAGGACGGTTTGGTGGAATCTCAAGTACATCTAGCTCGTAAATCTGGTGAAATTCCTCAGCCTCAGTCGAAGCGGTACCAGTCATACCGGATAGTTTGTCATACAAACGGAAAAAGTTCTGGAATGTTATGGTTGCAAGCGTCATGGACTCTTCCTGAATATCAACTCCTTCTTTCGCTTCAATTGCCTGGTGTAGTCCTTCATTATAACGACGACCCTTAAGCAAACGTCCCGTAAACTCATCGACAATGACAACTTCGCCGTCTTTAGTTACAACGTAGTCTTTATCGCGCGTGAATAATGCGTGCGCTTTCAATGCCTGCTCCAGATGGAATAGTGTCCGAATATTTTCTGAACTGTACAAGTTGTTTGTACCGAGAATTTTTTCTACCTTATCGACACCTTCTTCAGTTAAAATTACGGCTTTACGCTTTTCGTCTTTTTCGTAATGTTTTTCTTCTTTAAGTTGTTTGGTAACCTTGGCAAATTGGGCGTACGATGTACCGCTGGTAACAGACGGCGCGCTAATAATAAGTGGCGTACGAGCCTCATCGATGAGGATAGAGTCTACTTCATCGACGATAGCAAAGTTAAGTTCACGCTGACGTAGTTGCTCTACTTCACGGACCATGTTGTCGCGCAAGTAATCAAACCCAAATTCATTGTTAGTTCCGTAGGTAATATCGGCTCCGTATGCTTCCTGTCGCGTGCATGGTCGCAAGTGTTTCAAGCGCTTATCAGAATGTTCGTTATTAGAAAATTTCTCATCATAAATATATGACTCGTCCGCAATAATAACGGCAGTGCTCAACCCCATAAAGTTATAGAGTTGACCCATCCAGCCCGCGTCGCGTTGGGCAAGATAATCATTTACCGTCACGAGGTGTACGCCCTTGCCGGTAAGTCCGTTTAGATAGACCGCCAAGGTTGCAACCAGTGTTTTACCTTCACCGGTTTTCATTTCAGCTACGGTACCTTCGTGCAACGCCATACCACCAATCAGCTGAACATCGAAGTGCCGCATTCCCAATACCCTATCGGAGGCTTCGCGCACAGCCGCAAATGCTTCTGGTAAAATTGCATCGAGCGATTCTTTTTTAAGACGTTTTTTAAACTCGTCTGTTTTAGCTTGCAGCTTCTTATCAGACAGCTTCTTGAATGAATCTTCTAGCGCATTAATATCGTTGGTACGCTTACGCAATCGTTTTAACGTCTTGGCTTGGGGGTCTCCCAGGACCCGTTTGAGCATCTTCTTCAATGGAATTCCCTCTCAGTTATAGTCACAAACAATGGCAATATTGTACAGCATCAGAGATACCACCCCAAACAGTTTTTCAGTCGGATTATACTGTGGAGCGTCGTTTTAAGCGTGATAAAACACGTTGATGCAAGCGCTTGTGATTATGTGTTTCTTTATACTTCTTAAGACGATTTTTTAGCTTGGTTTCTACGATATCTACGGCTGCATACATGTTTACCGTCGCCTCTTTAGTAGTAAGAGTTTCTTGAGGTAGTTTCATAACAACTTCGCAGATATTCGATTTTTTTGAAGATTTTTTTTCTTCCTTGAGAAATACCTGGGCATGCAGACTTTCCCGGCTGCTTTTTGGGACATAACGATCTAATTTGCCTATTTTCTTAGTAACATAAGCTTGCAGCTTTGCGTCCACATCCATGTGGACTCCTTGGATTTCAAGTTTCATCATTTTCTGCCCCCTTTGTTATATTTCTTCACGATTATTCATGTATAGCCTAAGCACAGGCGGAACTTCCAGTTTACCATTATCTTTTTGGAAGTTCTCTATGACTGCTACTAATGATCGGGCTAGTGAAACAGCAGTGCCGTTCAGTGTATGAACCGGAGTGATAGTTCCGTCTTGCCGACGAACTCTAATATTTAAATTACGGGCCTGGAAATCAGTACAGTTAGAACAACTGGTTAGTTCAAGGTATTTACCGTCAACCGGAGACCAATAATCAATATCGTATTTCTTTGCAGCCGGGAACCCAAGATCACCTGCTGCTATATTGACCACCCGGTAAGGAATACCGATTTGCTGCCATATTTCTTCTTCAATTTTTAATATTTTTTCATGCATTTCTCGGCTTTTTTCAGGAAGTGAATAAACATACATTTCCAACTTATTGAATTGATGAACGCGGTACAAACCCCGAGTATGCTTACCGTATGTTCCAGCTTCTTTACGATAACAAGGACTGTAACCTGCATAGAGCAATGGCAAATTGACTTCATCCAAAACCTCATCAGCATGATAGCCAGTTAGTGGCAGTTCTGATGTAGCAATAAGTGACAAATCCTCTCCTTCTACATAGTATTCGTCACTTTGCTCGCTGGAACGAGGAGCGAAGCCTGTACCCACCGCAGTTTTAGCATTCACCATGTGAGGCACTGTCATAAGCGTAAAGCCATGCCTTTGTATTACCTGCAGGGCGAACTGAGTGATAGCGTTCTCTAGTAGTGCTAAGTCTCCTTTGAGGAAGTAGAATTTTGCCCCAGCAACCTTAGCGCCCCGCTCAAAATCCACCCAGTCACGTGCCGTAGCATAGTCTAAATGGTCTTCGGCTTGTGACTTACCGGTGCCATTTTTTTTGATTTCTTGGCCATCATGTTCACCACCAGGAGGAACATCATCTTCTGCTGGATTTGGTATAGAAACTAGTAGAGAAAGATATTTGTCGTCTATTGGTTGGAGCTGAGATTCTAAGGTTTGGATTTCATCTTTCAAGATTTTGCCCTGTTCTATCTGTTTGGGCGATGGTTTACCGCCTTTCATGGTAGCGGTCAGAGTATTTCGCTCTGCTCGTTTTGCCTCAACATCTGTTAGCAACTGGCGGCGCTGTTCATCTAATGCAAGTAAACCTTCTACATCAACAGTGTAGCCTTTTTGTTCCGACTTTTCTTTTACAAGTTCTGGATTGTCGCGGACAAACTGGATATCTATCATATATCTATTATACCGTGATTATGCAGTTATTTTGATTTTTGTATGTGTTTTAGGGTCAATTTAGTGCGCTCTTTCGCGTATTCGCAGTGTTCACATGGTCCGCCCATTGCGGCTGTACCCACAGCTGGCATATCACCTTCTAGCGTTTGCTTCATTGCCTGAAGTGTTTCTTCTACCCATGTATCAGATCCATGATGCGGAAAAACATGCGTCGTGAAATGAACCGTGTCATGAAATCCATCGCGGCTTTGGTCACCGGTCGCATATACAAAATATCCAGTATCACTGACCTTGAAGCCATTTTGACGGAGCAGCCACTGATAAACTTCCATCTGACGTCTGTACATATCCTGCCATCCTCCTACAGGTCCTAATTCAGTCACCGGTTTATCTTTGGATGTGGCTTTGTAATCTACTACTAATAGTTCCCCGTCATCAGTTACCCATACATCATCAACCGCGCCAAATACATGTAGATTAGTCGGTTTATGGTGCGTGCTAACACCGGTAAAATTTGCTCGCCATGTATCCATGCTGGCGTGCTGGAACGGCACAGCTTTTATCTGATTATCTTTCATGAGCGGATGCGGCTCTTGCTTTTGACGGTAGACATCAAACTCTTTTTTGAAAAGTTCATCTATGGTTTTATTAATATTAAACGGGGGGCTACTCGGCCGTTTAATTTTCATCCGAGCATCCAACCAAAAACAACGTGGACACTGCATGAACAGTTCTATTTTGCTGCGGCTAACTTTATATGGTGTTTTTTGACCAGGAGAATACGGTTGTGATGACCACCTATTTCCTGCCATAAGTTATTTATAGAGTCCGGCAACAATCAAACCAACGAACGCGAGTCGTGAAACAAGCGAAAGGACTAAGTAATTACGTTCTGCTACCAGAGCAGGCGCATCAACCGCACGCTTAAAATGACGTCCAAGCATAATGAATATGACCAAAATTACGCCATAAAGCGCATACACGTACCATGGGTTTGAGGTAATCCCCCATATGTATGTCGTAAATGCAGTAGCCGCAAAAGCAATCACTAGTGAAATCTTAATTATCAAAGCAATTGTCTGGTATTCACTGCGAACTACACCGTTCTCAGAGGCATGAACTTCTTGGCGATAGCCAACGTAAGTAAGAAATAGGAGTGCTAGCCATACAAATTTAAGTTCAAATATAGTTTGCCACCCGCTGAGAAGCGCAGCTACTTCAAACATCACGCCACCGACCAGAGCTAACTCAAGCCATCTGGTCCAAAGTTGTTTTTTCTGAATCTGCCTATTATAAAAATCTTTGAGTCGAGTTGCATGCAGCAGGCTAAATAACGCTGAGAGTACAAGAATTGCAACGAGCAGCCAGCGCAGATCTATTACATAAAGCTGCCGGACTGCAGATGCAAGCGTACCTGTTTGATTCAAGGGATCAACTGTCATATACGGTAGTGTTACGGTTAACATAGTTTGCTTCATGAGAAGTACGACAGGTGCTATAGCCAGTAGATAGAGAAGAGCAGAAACAATATTAAATCGTCTAAGCATTCGGGTTGTTAATAGTTTATTTGTAGTCGTTTTGCTGCTTGCGCTAATTGCAGCTGGTTTTTTTGTGCGGGTAACTTTTTTAGTAGTAGTTTTTTTGGTTGTACTTTTTGCTGCCGTTTTGGTTTTTGCCTTGGTTGTAGATTTCTTCGTTGTAGCCATGAAGATATCATATCATTATCTTTACTATTCCCAGAACATGAGCATGTTATGCTGGGATCATGATAGAAGTAGCAACACTTGCCGGAGGCTGTTTCTGGTGTCACGATGCCATCTATCGCCGTGCTAAGGGAGTCGTTACTGTCACTTCTGGTTACTCCGGTGGAAACACTAAAAACCCATCATACGAGGAGGTCTGTACTGGTAACAGCGGACATGCCGAGTGCGTTCAGATTGAATTTGATCCATCAACTATTACATACGAAGTACTTCTTAAGATTTTTTGGGCAACTCATGACCCAACCCAGCTCAATCGTGACGGAGCAAATGTCGGAACACAATATCGCAGCGAAGTTTTTTATCATTCTGATGAGCAGTATAAAACTGCCGAAAAGGTCATGAAGGAGTATGCGGAGCCGCTTTGGGATAATGAGGTTGTAACCAAATTATCAGCTTTTAGTACGTTCTACCCTGCCGAAGACTATCACCAAGATTACTATAATAAGAATGTATCGGCTGGATACTGCCAGGTAATCATCAATCCGAAGCTTTCAAAATTCAGCAGCACATTTTCTGAGTGGCTAGATGATTAGTCTTTTTTGGAATCGAAGCTTATATCTGGATAAATCGTTTTGCTAAGCTCGTCTGTCTCTTGACGAAGCTGCGGGAAAATAACGCCTTCACGTGCCGTGACTCCTTCAAGCATCCAGAACAAACGTTCTGAATGACCATAACCGCAAGCTGGCGGCATGGCGTATTCTAATGCTTCTACATAATCAATATCCATCATCTGTGCCTCATCATCGCCAGCGTCACGCAACGACTGCTGTTCCTTGAATCGATTCAATTGATCAACGGGATCATTCAATTCGGAATATGCTTTGCATGCTTCTGTACCGCCAAGAACGAGGTTGAACTGTTCTGTCAGACGCTCATCTGTGGATTGCAATTTAGCCAGAGGTTGTAAAAAAGTTGGTATATCAACCAGAAACACTGGTCCGGCGATATTAACGCGTATTTTTTTCCATAATTTATCTATTACCCGTGCGCGGTTGTCGGCTTTTTCAACTTCTCCGCCTATTTCCTTAAGTTTGGTTGCGGCATATTCTAATGACGATTCGTGTACATCAATGCCGTATGTATCCTGAATAATTTTTACAAAACTAACCCGTTCCCACTCAGAACCATCCTCACCAAGATCAACTTCTTGACCATTCGCAAGTGTAAACTGACGTGTCCCCCACGTAGTATCGGCAATATGACGAACCATACGCTGCGTAAGCTCCATTCCTTTTTCCCAGTCAGCATATGCCCAGTACCATTCCATGGCATTATGTTCGGGCAAATGTTCATCACTGTAGTTTTCGTTGCGGAAACGTGGCCCAATATCAAATACCTTTTCATAGCCGCCAACAAGCAGCCGCTTCAGTGGCAGCTCATGACTAATACGTAAGAAGTAATCCTGATCAAGCGCATCCATGTGTGTTACAAATGGATTCGCGTCCGCTCCGCCAGTTGTTAGCTCTAGTACTGGAGTATTGAGCTCTATAAAGCCTTCATTATTCAAAAAATCACGGGTCGACTGCCAAAACTTACTGCGGCGAATAAACCGTTGGTATACGTCATGGTTCACATTGAGGTCAACATAGCGGCGGCGTAGGCGCTGCTCTTTATCAGTAAAACCATCTTGTTGCGTCGGTAATGGTCGTAACGACTTAGTAAGCAAGCGTAGTGTTTTACAAGCGACAGAAATCTCACCGGTTTGTGTTTTGACAACTTCACCGCTGCATTCTACAAAATCACCGCTGTCAAGCAACGGAAGTTCTGCCGGCATTACCAGTTCGCTTTTTTCCCTGTCTGCATCTGTGTTTGTATCACCGTCTCGTATAAACAGTTGCAGTTCATGGCTATCATCTTTGATTACTACGAATGCCAGTTTGCCAAATTTCCGGATTGAGATTATACGACCCACTACTGTGACTGTCGTCCCGTTAAGCTCATCATACTGATTCACAATCTGCAGATTAGTATGCGTTCGGTTTGACTTAGCTGGATACGGATTAACGCCAAGTGCTTTTATGTCTTCTAATTTGCGCAAACGTTCATCGCGCAGTTCTTTCAGATTAGCCATTAGAAAAAGTATACAGGAACTGTTCGCCCCTGTCAGTTATTAACTGATCTTAACTATTTTATACGTAGCTGTTTCTACTGGTGTTTTAAATTCAACTTCTTCACCAAGGCTCTTACCGAGCAATGCTTTGCCCATTGGTGATTCATCGCTGATTTTACCTTCTAGCGGGTTGGCTTCCACGGTGCCTACGATCGTCAGAGTTTTTGTTGAACCGTTGTGTAGTTCTACTGTGCTGCCAAGTGACACGTTTTTAGAACCTTTCGGCTTCTCGATGATTTCTACACTCTGTAAAATGTGTTCGATTTCATCTATACGCGACTCAAGCTTTTCCTGTTCTTGACGAGCAGATTGGTATTCTGCATTTTCGCTGAGGTCGCCCATTTCTCGGGCTGATTTAATTCGTTCAGTCAATGGACCGCGTTCGGCAATCAAGAGCTTTAGCTCATTTTCTAATTCTTGCACGCCTTCTTTAGTTAATACGTATTGCTTTTTCATAATATACCTCTTCCTGAACTGATGTTTCTTATGCCCCCACTCTATTGGCTTGACGCCGATTATACAGAGACCTGGCTTTTATGCCAATTGTTTTTCTAATTCGTCGCGTGAAAGCATTTTCGGCTCGCTTTCAGTTCGTTTTTTTACTTCATATGAGTTATTTTCAATTGTTTTTGGGCTCACGACAACACGCCAAGGTATACCATACAGGTCAGCATCTGAGAATTTCTCACCGGGCCGCACGTCACGATCATCATACATAACTTCAATGCCTTTGCTCATTAGCGACTCATATAAATCATCCGCTTCCTTAACGGTAGCGTCATCTGCTCCAATCCGCACCAGGTATACCTGAGCCGGCGCAATTGCATCAGGCCACACCAAACCATTTTCATCAGCTAGTAATTCAGTGATTACCCCAACCAAACGCGAAGGACCAATCCCATAACACCCCATTAGTACATTATGCTCACTACCTTGCTCGTCGGCATATGTTAGCCCAAGTGGAGCGCTATATTTTTCACCAAGTGTGAATATATTCCCAACCTCAGCAGCATGCACCTCTTCTAATTCAACACGTTTCAGATCAAGTTCTGCTAACACCTCATCGTTCAAAACCTCTTCATTGATGGCTAGTTTCTTTTCACGGCTAAGGTATATCGTGTCTTCACCTGAGTCAGTAATGGTCTGAAATTCATGACTATATTTACTGAACATACCACCGGATGCGAATGTCAGAAATGTTTGCTCTCCAATTCCCAACCGCTCATAGACCTTGAAATACGCTTGAGTTATTCGGTCGTATAGCTCTTGGTGTTCTGATTCAGATCGTGCGAAGCTATATAAATCCTTCATGATGAATTCCCGACCCCGCATCACGCCACTCTTTGCTCTTGTTTCATTTCTGAATTTAGTTTGAATTTGGTAAGCCATGACTGGTAGATCTTTGTAGGAATTAATATGCTGCTGAGCAGCACGCACAATTGGTTCTTCATGGGTTGGACCGAGCCCTAGTTGTGTCCCATTCTTGAGATGCGTCTTGAACCAAACATCAACTTTTTCATCATCCCAACGGTCAGTTGCTTTCCATATTTCGGGATCCTGCAAAGTAGTCATGCGTAGCTCCTGACCGCCAATAGCGTTCATTTCTTCTCGAATGACCTGATTAATGTTTTCCAGTACCCGTAGCCCAAGTGGGAGCCATGTATACACGCCTGCCATCTCTTTGTGTATAAACCCAGCTCGAATGAGTAACTGTGCATTTTTTGAAGTTTCATCGGCTGGTGCGTTCTTTCTAGTTCTGGTAAATAGGTGCGATAGTCTCATCCTGTCAGAAATCCTTTCTTAGTAGTGAAGTTATTATCTCTGCTCGCCCGTATTAATAAGTAATTTCTATCGGGACTCCTGCGATTATTCTAACCAATTATATCCGGGAAAACGAATAGTAACGTAAAAGCCAACCCATTTTTTAATGCATGCAGTGTGATTGCCGGCCACAGACTGCCAGTTTTCTCACGTAAAAAACAAAGAACCACAGATAATATAAACGTATCTAGTGCTCCTACCCACAAAAGCCCTTCTTTACCCCCAGGCAAATGGGCAGCTGCAAACAACAGGCTGACAATTAGCGTGGTATGTACAAACGATATCTGCTGCCGCAAACCAGTGAACAGCAAACCGCGAGCTGCCAGCTCCTCAGCCAGCGGGGGCAATATAACTAAACTGATAAAAACGATTATGAGGCCAAATCCTGCAATAGACGTCGAGAACCCTATCTCCTGTTCCTGGTTGACGTCAAAGCCCGGTAACGCTGCTGAAACTATGCCTATTACTGTTAAATAAATAGCTAGGTACGCGCCAAAACCCAACAACGCCGTGCCCAAATGGGTAATGTTCGGCTTAGTTACTCCTATAAACCGGAGGTTCAATTTTTTATACCGCAAATAGAAATAAATAACTGCGATGGTAGCGGCAGCAAAACACAGCATACTCACAAACGGAATATATGGTTGCTGAAGAATAGCTTCTGAATTCCCTGCAATAAATAAACCGGCACCAACAGCGAGTGCTATATACACAAGCGAGCTAGCAAACTGCCCAGCTATATAACTACCGAGAGTGACTAAAAATGATTCAACGGCGCCAAGTCTGGAACTCACTCCACATACCTTTTCGTTTTCGAAAAGTATGTATCAGCCGTGCCAGACAATTGTTCTAGCGACAAGGCATATCTGAAGATACGCCGCGAAGCTAAACGGCTGGCTGGCGCGCTGAAACTACTTTGGAGTAGAAAAAGATTTTTGGAGTGAGTTCTGAGCTTCAGAAAAACCTCCGAATATCTACGATTGTTATGAGAATAAAGAGCGCCATGAGGAGCATAAAGCCAGTGCCATGGATGCGTTCTTCTGTTTCCTTCGTGAGGGGTTTGTTTAAGGCTTTAAACAACAGCGTCACAAACAATCGACCACCGTCGAGTGCTGGTATTGGCAGCGCATTCATAATCGCCAGTGTCAGTGATATGACAGCTATTATCATCAGTATAAACTGGAAACCGAGTAAACTACCGTCTTTTATAAGTACAAATATTCCCACCGGCCCGGCCACAGATGCTGTCGCTTGTTTGGTATCTCCCTTGACTAGATTTACTACCAAATCACCGAGCGCACTGAGTGTCAGCTGCGTCATCTGCTTTATCAGACCTGCAGCCACAATCGGTGCCGACCATGTGCTGCGCTGAATCGTATAGTCAGTAGGTGATACTCCTAGATGTCCCTTCGCGAGCGATGGGTCATTCTGTTCTTCTGCTTGTTGGCGGCTGGTATCAACTTCTTCAGCAGATCGTAATTGTACGGTTTTTATGACCGTATTTCCCTGCTCCTCAACTGCCAAACCTATACTTTGACCGGCATTGCCTTCAGTAAATGCAACCAGTTCCTGAGAGTTCGAAAATTCACTAATACATTGCTGGGATTCACATGAGGCTGTCGGATCTACATACCCTTTGATAACATCACGCTGTTTTATACCTGCTTGCGCCGCAGGACTATCCTCGCCAACTGCTCCAACAAAAATTTGGTTCCTCACTACACGTGTATCACTTGCTACGGTGTACTGAATATTTCCACCTGTTTTAGGATCGGATAATAATACCGGGATGCCAACGAGAGCCAATAGTGTTAGTAGCAAGAATGCAGTTACCAGGTTCATGGTTACGCCGGCCAGCATAATCTTTACTTTGTCACGCAGCCTGGCAGCACCAAACGTACCCGCTTCATCAGCGCTATCATGTTCACCCTTGAGACGGACAAACCCGCCCAGCGGCAGCCAGTTCAGTGTGTATTCGGTGCCGTTTTTACGAGCAATAGTTTTGGCTTTTGGTGGGAACCCAATACCGAACTCCTCAACTTCTACCCTGCTTTTTCTGGCAGCAATAAAGTGTCCAAACTCGTGAACAATCACCAAGCCAATAAAAAGCACAATCCCCAAAATAACTAATAGTATCGACATGTGGCCATAAGTATAATGGTTTTTCTACGAACGTACCAGTGGACTAGGCACCGAACCGGCGGATACGATTCTCGTATTCTTGGAAGCTAGCCTTTAAATCCTCGGGACTAAAATTTGGCCAATGTTTATCAACAAATAATAATTCACTATAAGCTGATCGCCAGAGCATAAAATTACTTAACCGCTGCTCACCTGAAGTACGTATTAAGAGGTCAACATCAGGGACATCAGGTTGGTACAAATACGCCGCAAAGTCATCAGTGCTCACAGGGGCCTGGATATGCTGTTCAAGCATCTTGTTCACGGCATCAGTTATTTCTTGCCGTCCGCCATAGTTTAAACAAAGAATCAGGTCACCAGCTGTGTTCAGTTTTGTTTTTTCCTCGGCTTTTTCTATGGATTGGATAATTTTATTGCTCAAGCGTTCCCTTGTTCCCATAATCCTAAGCCTGATGTTATTAGCATGGAATTCATCAA
>JBBQYC010000008.1:0-25092 GCA_038209015.1 Saccharimonadales bacterium (SeqCode) | reverse complement strand
TGCTGAACCAGCGTTGAACAAGGTTAGTTGTCCAGTAGCGCTTGATGCTGCACCTAAGTTCAACTGACCGCCGCTGAAGGTGACGAGGCCAGTGGCAGTGATGGTTGTTGCCCCAGCAATAGCACCAGTGTTGGTAATGCCACCGCTATTGTTGTCTATGCCGCCAGTGATGTTTGCGCCGCCAGTGACGGTTAAGCCCCCCGTTAAGCTAACTGCTGTGGCGGTGGTTGCTCCACGCGCAGTAACACTGGCAAGGGTATCTGCTTCGACAGTGAGGTAGCCTTCGGCTGCATGATCACCCCAGCCGTAAGCTGTATCCCAGTTGGCTATTTGAGTGTTGGTAATTGCAGCTGCCGGTGAAGCGGTGAAGATAGGGTCGGTTTCGGTATAGCTGGTCAGGAAGGTGCCACAGGTGATGGTATCGCCAAGTGCGGTAATGGCATCGCCGGCAGCACAGGCACCCGGGTAGCTGCTAAGTGCTGTCCAGGCAACGTCACTTGATGAACCAAGTGTCAGCGTATTGCTTATGTAGGTGTCGGTTAGTTCACCTGTATAGCTCAGTGAGTTCAGCGCGAGGGTGCCGGAACTTAGGGTTCCGGTGTTGTCAGCGTCAAAGATGTAGGCCTCGACTTGGGCTTCGCTCAGGACGGTGTCGGTGTCAGTGTCAACCGTTTGCGGCACCCAGGTGAAGCCGCCTGCTCCGTCGCTGGCGAGGACGTAATTGATGGTTTCAGCGTTGCTGACGTTGAGATCGGCTTCACTAAGACTGCCGTCTACGACTTTTGATGAGTTGACGCTGTCTGCTTCAAGCTCGGCAAGGCTAATGGTTTGGCCGAGGAGCGAAACGCTGGCGTCAAGGTCAAGCGTGATAGTATCTGTGCCGTTATCGCTGACGGTTATCTTGCTGGCAGTACCCTGGAGTAAGACATCGCCTTGGAGGTTGTTGAGGCTGTCAACAGCTGGATCACCAGTGTTGGCGACATCAGACTGGCTAACCCAGGTGAAACCGCCAGTTGTTTGATCGTAGGTGAGGACGTAGCTGTTGGTAGCCAGGTTGGTAGATTCAAGATCACCGGCTTCAATGGTTCCGTCAGCAATCTTGGTTCCGGTGACACTACTATCTTCGAGCTCAGTCGTGCCGATGGTTTGGCCGAGTAGTGAAACATTGACGCTCAGCGCACCGTCGGCGACACTGCCGGCTGCACTAACGGTTAAATCATCAGCCACGTAGAGATCGTCTAGCGTACCAGTGAAACTAAGAGCATCAAGAGCGAGAGTACCGGAAGATAATGTTCCCGTATTGTCAGCGTCAAAGATGTAGGCCTCGACTTGGGCTTCGCTCAGGACGGTGTCGGTGTCAGTGTCAACCGTTTGTGGTACCCAAGTGAAGCCGCCTGTTCCGTCGCTGGCTAGGACGTAGTTGATGGTTTCGCTGTTTGAGATATTGAGATCAGCTTCAGTTACGGTGGCGTCAACAATCTTGGTACTGGTGACACTGTTGTCTTCCAGCTCGGTCGTGCCAATGGTTTGGCCGAGAAGTGAAACATTAGCGTTGAGCGCCAGCGTGATGGTGTCACTACCGTTGGTCGTGACAGAAAGTTGTCCAGCGGTACCCTGGACAGTGAGCGCGTCGGTCAGACCATTGAGGCTAGTAACACTCGTAGATACACCGCTGTCATCGTCTGAACACACAATGTCTCCAGAAGCATTGGTGGTTAGTGACCCCCCATTCACATTTGTTGTGCAATTGAGACTTGGCAAGGTTAGTGTGCCGTTGATGGTTAGGCCGCCGAACGATGGCGTGGATGTGGGGCCAATGGCTTGCGGGGTGCTAAGAGTGATAGTGCCATCGGCACTGGTACTGACGGTAACGCGGTTGGCCGTACCCTGGATAGTCAGTGCGCCATTTTGGTTGTTGATGGAACTGACAAAGTTGGTTGGGATAGTTTGGGTCAGGTTCTGGAGGTTGGACAATTGCGTTTGGATGTTGGTGATGTCTTGGCTGCTGTTAGCAACATCAGTTTCGATGCCGTTCACTTGGCCTTGCAGTGTTGCTAGGTCAGCTTCGTCGGCATACTCACAGTTGCCTGAGTCAAGACAGATGACGCCAGAGCCATCAGGAAGCGTGTATACCTGATCCTCTGTTAGACCAGCGCTCTCTACTGAACCCAGGAATCCATTGTTCGATAGCTTGAGTGATCCGCGAGACACGATGTCACCTTTCACTAGCAGTGATGGAGCATCACCGACTAACTCTACCCGCAGGTCTGTTTGGGCAACAGGAGTTTCGATATCTTGGGTTGGGATAGCCAGGTTTGTAGATGTGCCGTTAGAATCATTTCGCAAAACAGTAGAAGCGGCTACGGCAGTAATTGCAATCACTAACAAGGTAACAGCAAGAGAAACAAAAGCAGCTCGTCGAGCTGTTAATTTTTTAGTGCCACGCACCGTAGTATTTACAGATGAGGTACTACCTGGAATGGGTGAAATGTATGGAGATGGTACTAACGTTGAAGCACCCTGCGAAGAAGCAACCTCGAGACTTTCAAGATTGTAGTCATTTATGGTGGAGGCATAAGCGGATATAGGCTGGTTGTCATCAGGGCGCAACGAAAGAGCATCTAGGTCAGGTTGGGTATTTACCCCTGTAACTCGCTCGTTTTGATCCATGTATTTAGTTGTATCTTAGGTTTTTGATTGTATTTTGGGTTTATTTGATGTTTTAATCTTTGTTTACCCTGTTCAATTTTACCTAATATTTTGCTGGTGTTATATAGGATATGAACAGTTTATGTATTCGGTAAAAAGGAGTTGCCAATACAATAAATACAGATTAAAACGATATATTATTGCAGTATTTTATACATCGTATTTAATTTATATAGGTTAGAACGGAACACGAACGATAATCTAGCGATGAACGGTATGATAAAATAATTGTAATTCTTACACTGAATATCTATACATTTTTTTCGAACACATATTTATCCACAAGCGGTAAGGTGTTGTCTCTTAGAGTTTGAGGATTGCGAAGGTAGCCGATAACCCGACTATTAGTACAATTACTGCTACCAGTAATACTCTGAATAATTCTGATTTAATAGCCCCGCCTGCTAATGGGTTCCGACCCATGGCGGTGATAGCGCTGGATATAGCACCGTAAATAATCGTTCCCTCTGCAATCAACACAATCAAAAATATTACTAATGCAATGAGGACACGGATCTCTCCTATATCTTTACCTGCCACTGAACGCCCTAATTGTGCCAGTGGTGATATATTATCGTCTTTTTGGTTAGCAAATGACCTTCCGTCTAGATTGATGCGCATGGAAGCCACTTTTGCTTCATCCAAACCACTGACTCCTCCGTCTATAGGATAGGTTTCAAATGTAGTTGGGAAATCTTCCAGAGCCGTACCGAAGCGAATACCAGGATCAGTGGGGTTTGCTTTCATCAAAATACCCTTAAGTGGGCTTATAGTCAGTTGGTCGCCTTTTTTAACTTCACCGTTGACATCACTTACTAAAGCACTCGCTTCACCGCTCGTCTGAACAAAAACTTTTTGATTTCCGTTAGCAATCACTACAAAACTATCTTCCGGCATCGCTGAGAGCCCTATGACACGTTCTGCCCCCTCTATAGTTGCTCTTTCAACATTAACTTCTTCGGCATCGATATTTTCATTGGAGCTTAGTTGCACCGCCATGCCTGGCTGCAAGCTTATATCGTCAGTAAAATAGCCCTGAGCTAGACCAAGCGCATGAGTAGGCGCAGAAATCAACATAAACAGCGACAGCAAAAGAATCCGTACCCATCCGTTTATAAAAGCTTTTTTAGTGATTGTCTTCATACTCGATTACTGTTTGCACCCAGTATGCAGGCAAACAAAAAGAATATCAAGGTAATGCTTATCTAGAGATAGTTTCTAAGCGATCTTGGTGATTTTGATATCGGTGTAGTGCTGGCGGTGCCCTTTAATGGTTTTGACGCGCTTTTTGGCTTTGTAACGAATAGAGGTTGTTTTAATGCTTGTATCTTGATCTGCCAAGATATCAGCAGTAACTTTAATACCAGATACTTCCGGCTGACCGATGGTAATCTTATCATTATCAATTACAAGTAATGGAACAAAGGCGGTTGATTTTTTCGTTTGATCGATAACGTCAATAGATATAGTATCGCCTTCAGAGACTATATATTGCTTTCCGCCACTCGTTATAACTGCTTTTTTCATCCCGTTAGAGATCACTTTCCTTATTAAATTCTTGTCCCGCACTTTTGTGAGTTAGCTATACAGCTTAGTCTCTCACGGGATTCATACCGCGTAATTCTATCAGAGAAGAGACCGAGAGTCAAAGGTGTAATTTAGTGTTGTTATGCAATCAGATAGCTTGCTAATTCATTCATCAAAGGAAACTGTTCATCTTGCCAGAATTTGACGAGTTGACCGTCATCACGCAGGATGAGCAAACTAGGATTACGAACAATATCATACATTGATGCCGTAGCTACTCCTTCTCTGGTATTCAGATTGATTAAATCTATATCTTTACGTTGGGTACGCCTAAAATCATGGATATATTCTTCGACTCGTCTTGAATCTTCACTATTTGGTCTGTATAGCATGAGCGCTTTCATGCACATTAGTATATAGGAATTAGAAAATAGAAACTAGGAAACAGCCGATATGGCTGCCTCCTAGTTTTCGACTATGTCTTTTAAGGCTTATGAACAACCAGTGGTTGATCCACAGCTTGTACAGACATAGCAGCTGCCTGCTTTTTGTGTCTGATTACCACAATTGAAGCACATAGGGGCATCTTCTATCTTAGAGCTTCTAGTTGATGGCTGGGGCTTCGCCTCCAGCTGCTCAGGTTGAACAGACACAGAAGGCTGCGGTACTTCAACTATTTCATCCTGAAGTAAGCTCGTCTGGGTATCAGGCATATCATCTATCGATGCGAGACCGAGTTCAAGCTGATCATCAAATGATAGATACGTTTTAGCCAATCGACGAGCGACATAATCAATGATCGATGTGGCGGTACGTATCTCCGCATCATCAGTAATGCCAGCTGGTGCAAACGACATACTGGTGAATGATTTTATGTAGTCTTTTAGCGGTACACCGTGTTGAAGACCGTGGCTAATTGAAATGGCTAACGCATCCATAAAACCAGCGAGTGTAGAGCCCTGTTTAGCAAGTCTCATGAATAATTCACCTGGCTGACCGTCATCATATTCTCCAACAGTAAGATATCCGTGACTACCCGCAACATGGAATGAAAATGTCTTTGAGTTACGAACCTTCGGTAGAAGCCTGCGAACCTTACCTTGGATAATAATCTTATCTTTAGTTTCGGGTTGATTTTCGCCTACTGGGGTATCTACTTTAGCGCTGTCTTTTTTAGCCATTGATAGTGGCTGTGCTACTTTGCAGTTATCGCGATAGATTGCGACCGCTTTTAGGCCCATCTTCCATGCAGCCATATGCATATCTTCAACATCTTCTATAGTGGCTTCTTCTGGCATATTTACCGTTTTACTGATTGCTCCGGACAAGAAAGGTTGTACTGCTGACATCATTTTGACGTGACCCATGTAGTGAATTGAGTTATCGCCCATTGAACAAGCAAATACATTTATATCTTTTTCCTTGAGGCCAGGTGCACCAATGATTGTTTTTTCCTCATCGATATAGTCAATGATTGTTTTAATTTCTGCTTCAGAGTACCCTAGTACCTCTAAAGCGCGGGGAACTGTCTGGTTGACGATGCTCATAGTACCGCCACCGACCAATTTCTTATGCTTAACCAAACCCAGGTCAGGCTCAATACCAGTTGTGTCACAGTCCATCATTAAGCCGATGGTGCCAGTAGGTGCAAGTACACTCGCTTGTGAGTTGCGGACGCCATACATATTTCCAAGTTCAACCGCCTCATCCCAAGCGGTGGCCGCGGCATTTAATAGGTCTTCGGACACGTAGTTCGCGTCTATATTACTGACTTCTGCGCGGTGCATTTGTAGAACATTGAGCATCGGTTCTTTATTCTTATGGAAGCCTGCAAAAGGACCAACCCTATTAGCCAACTTAGCGCTGGTTGCATATGCATGACCAGTCATTAGTGCTGTGATAGCTGCAGCTTGGGACCGACCCTCGTTTGAATCATACGGGTACCCTTGAGCCATTAATAGTGCACCCAAATTTGCATAGCCAAGTCCTAGTTCACGAAACGCCTTAGCGTTCTTAGTAATCCCCTCGGTAGGGTACTCGCTGTATCCTACTAAAATCTCCTGAGCGGTAAACACCAGCTCCACCGTATGTTTAAAAGCTTCAATATCAAAGTTAATATTATCGTCTTTGAGGTATTTTAACAGGTTTATAGAAGCGAGGTTACAGGCTGAGTTGTCTAGGTGCATGTATTCGCTACATGGGTTACTAGCGTTTATCCGACCAGTATTGCTGGCGGTGTTCCATTTGTTGATGGTGGTATCGAACTGCATACCTGGGTCCGCACACTCCCACGCGGCTTCCGCAATCTTGCGGAAGAGCTCGCGAGCCTTGACCGTCCTTACGGTCGTTCCGTCCTTCACTGCTTTGAGGTCCCAATCACCGTCATTCTCGACAGCAGTCATAAACTCATCAGTAACACGGACTGAGTTATTAGCATTTTGATACTGAACTGAAGTCATATCTTTACCATCCAGGCTCATATCAAATCCAGCTTCTTGTAGTACGCGGATTTTCTTTTCTTCGTGAGCTTTAGTCCAGATAAACTCTTCTACATCTGGATGATCTGCGTTAATGATAACCATTTTTGCAGCTCGACGCGTTTTGCCACCGCTCTTGATTGCACCAGCTGATGCATCCGCACCGCGCATAAAGCTCAGCGGTCCAGATGCCGTACCGGCACTTTTACCAAGTGATTCTACTGATGAGCGGATAGTACTGATATTTATACCAGCACCGGAACCACCCTTAAAGATCATTCCTTCTTCCTTATACCAGTTAAGAATCGAAGGCATTGTGTCTTCTACGGCTAAGATGAAGCAGGCGCTTGCTTGCTGCGAGCGAGATGAAGCTCCGATATTAAACCAAACCGGTGAGTTAAAGGCTGCCCGTTGTGTTATAAGGACGTACTTCAGCTCTTCTGTGAAGTCGGTAGCTTCGGCTTCAGATTCAAAGTAACCTTCTTGCAATCCCTGTCTGGCAATTGTATCAACCACACGGTCGACAAGATGCTTCAGTGAGCTTTCACGCCCTTTAGCTCCTGGTGTACCAGTAAAATATTTCTGGGCGACAATATTAATAGAATTCATTGACCAGCCCTCTGGGAATTCAACCCCTCGCTGTTCAAATACAGCCTTACCAGTCATTGGATTCATAAGTATTGAATCTCGTTTGACCCATTTTACCTGGTCATATGCTTTGCTTTTTGGGTCGGTGAATAATCGACGACGGCCCAAGATTGTTGTCTGTCCCATAGTTACCCTCACTTATATTGTTATTGTTTTGTAGTTTTTATTTAGAGTGAACGACGCCTGCTCTCAGTTGGCGTTGCTGGCTCTCAAAAACACACTTGATGTATTCTTGGGAGCCAGCAATCTAGAGTGCTTTTATCTTCCGCTCACGTATCTGAACCAGTTCTTTTTCAAAGCCCGCTATACTTCTAAATCGTCTGTAGACACTCGCAAAACGCACGTAGGCTACCTCATTGAGTTGCGCCAATCGATCCATTACCATTTCACCTAGCTGTACGCTTGAAACTTCTGCTTCACCCTGACTATAGATACATTGCTCTATGTCAGAAACCAACTGCTCTAGTTGTATGGTAGTAACTGGCGTCTTTTCACTTGCTCTCACAAGTCCTGCCAGCAGTTTATCCCGGTTAAAGAGCTCTCGTGTACCATCGTTTTTAACCACAACCATCTGTGGACGCTCAATGCGCTCATAGGTAGTGAATCGATGATTACAGTGTGAGCATGAACGGCGGCGGCGGATTGATTCACCTTCAGCGACATCTCTCGACTCTATAACTTTCGTATCTACTGACGAGCATTGGTTACATTTCATGCTCGACACCTTTCTGTCCACATTGCTGTGAACTGTGTATTTATTTATTCAACATAAATGTACTTCAGCTATTATTTTCCCTACATATAGCGTCTATGCTTCATATCATAGACCCATATACAGGGCATTGCAATGAAATTTATGCTGTATTATTTACGAATTTAAAATGAATTCTTATCTGTTGAATTGTCTTTTTTAACATCATTTACAGAGGCGGAATCAGTTGTTGTTTTTTTCTTCCTATTTGTTAAACGGCGCAAGAATGAGGGTTTTTCAAGTTCTTCACTGTCGTCATCTTTTGATATAGTCGTCTTTTTAGCTGTATCATTATCTTGTTCATCATCTATTGTCCAGATATTTGGCATAGGTGTATCTTTCTTCAAGTCTGCTTCTTCTTTTTTATCATCATGAAGATCAAGATCAATTCCGCTCATTTCTTTTTCATTCGTTTTTGATATATCGTCTGAAGAAGATGTGATTTCAGGCTTGGTGGCAGAATAAGATGGGCTGGCATCCTGCTTCCTGCTTGAATAATAAACATCATCAAAACCTGTAGCTACCACAGTTATGATAATCTCACCTTGAATATCAGGGTTAATCGTTGCACCAAATATGATATTAGCCTCAGGATCAGCAGCTGCAGTAATCTGTTCAGCAGCCTGATTTATTTCATGCATTGACATATCAGAGCCGCCGATAACGTTAAACAAGATACCGCGAGCTCCATCTATAGATACTTCCAGTAGTGGCGACTCAATAGCTTGCTGTGCGGCTTGTTGCGCCCTATCATCACCGCTTGCGCGTCCGATACCCATCAAGGCCGATCCAGCGCTGCTCATTACCGCTTTAACGTCAGCAAAGTCCAAGTTAATCAAGCCATGGACTGTGATTAGATCAGATATACCCTGCACTCCTTGCCGCAAGACGTCATCAGCTACCTTGAAAGCTTCAAGTAATGGTGTCTGTCTATCTATTGTCTGAAGTAATCGATCATTGGGAATAATAATAAGAGTATCGACTGAATGACGAAGATTTTCTATAGCCATCTCTGCATTACGACGCCTTCGTTCTCCCTCAAATGCAAAAGGTTTTGTGGCAAAGCCAACGACCAAAGCACCTGCCTTATGGGCCGCTTCTGCAACCACATGACCTGCGCCACTTCCAGTACCACCTCCTGCACCAAGAGTTACAAAAACCATATCGGCACCTTCAACCACTTTATGGATCTCATCTAGAGATTCCTCAGCAGCCTTTTCACCGACAGTCGGATCAGCGCCAGCGCCTAGTCCTCGAGTTTCATCTTTACCAATATGAATTTTATGATGAGCTTTAGAATGATGCAATGCCTGCGCATCTGTATTTACAGCCACAAACTCTACGCCATCTACGCCTGCTTCAACCATTCTGTTGACAGCTGCGCCACCCGCTCCACCAACACCTATAACTTTTATTCGGGCAAATGTTTCAATCGTTGGATTAACCTGGGGCATATCCCTCCGCTCCTTCATTAACTATTAATAAAGTATACCTGAACCACCGAAGTTGTTCAATCAACTTTAATGACTTTTGCGTTTGAACTTATTTAGTATACCCTCTAAAGCGCCGAACACATTTTGGTTCGGTGCTCCAGCTGGCTCTGAGTTTTGCGGTGTTAAGAACATATCTAGCTGCATTAACCCTATAGAAGTGGCGAATGTTGGTGTATCTATCACATCAATAAGTCCTTGGAGATTTTGGACCTTACCTATCCTTGAAGCTAATTCTAGCTTCTCCTTGGCTAAGATATCTAGGCCCGGTATGTTTGCGGTCCCGCCAACTAACACAACCCCTCCCGGTAATTTACCCGATTTCCCTATAGTTTTAAGTTGCTTCTCTACAAGCTCAAAAAGCTCTTCTATGCGTGCGCCAACAATCATCTGGACATCATAGGAGTTAAATGAGTGTCTACTATTATCAATGTCCACGCCTATCTCTTTGTGCTTGCCTGGTATTAGGCTGGCGTGTTCCAGTTTTACCTTTTCAGCAACTTCTAGGTCCGTTCTTAATCCTATGGCAAGATCATTTGTTACGTGGATACCTCCGACAGGTATAACTCCAACATAATGGACTTCACCATCCTCAACAACCACTAAATTTGTTGTGCCGGCACCTATATCAAGTAGAATAGTTCCAGCTTCTTTTTGAGATCGTGTTAGTACCACCTCAGCCGCCGCTAAACTGGAGACAGTAACATGATTTATACCTATATGCGCCTTTGACATCACGCTAGCTAAACTTTTTTGGCTGGAGGCAGCCGCAGAAACTATATGCGTATCAACTTCAAGCCGTACCCCTTGCATACCGACCGGATCTTTAATGTTGTCTTGTCCGTCAACCCGATAATTTTTTGCAAAAACCTGAATAATTTCTTGGTTAGGCGGCAACTGGACTATAGCGGCGGCTTCTTCGACACGAAATCTATCTTCTTCGGTAATTTCCCTATCCGAACTACTTATAGCAATAACACCCGTAGAATCTATACCGTGGATAGTTGAACCATTGATATTAACAGTAGCGTGCTTAATAGATACCCCAGATAAACGTTCGGCTTCCGTAACAGCGTTGATAATGGCATCGGCCGTTTCATCTATATGGACGATGGCACCTTTTCGAAGACCGGAATTTTTACTCGTTCCATGACCAATAACAGATATTTGGTCACCTCGTGCCTCGTCATGCATGCCAACTACAACCTTCACGGTGGTTGTACCAATATCAATACCAAAAAAATGACTTTGCGAGGCTTCGCGCATAACGACAGTATACCGCTTACGACTACCTCTTGACTAGTCTATTATTCAGATTGACGACGGGTTAAAACTTCGTATCCATTGTCAGTAATTAAGATGGTGTGTTCAAAGTGAGCTGCCAACGAATTATCACGTGTTGTAATAGTCCAACCATCTGATTCCATGGCTATCTCATCAGATCCAAGTGACGCCATTGGCTCAATAGCAATTGTCATACCAGATTCCAGCACAAACCCGTTTCCTTTTTTACCCGTATTAGAGATGTTGGGATCTTCATGAAGCTCATGCCCCACCCCATGCCCTACTAAATCTTTGATAATTCCGTACTTCAGAGGCTGTAGCACAGATTGAACCGCATACCCTATGTCTCCTATGTGGATACCGGGTTGAAGAACATGTATGCCTGCCTCAAGTGACTGCTGTGTCATCTGCACTAGTCGCTCAGCCTCAGCACTGGCCTTACCGATAACCACCGTTGTAGCCGAATCCGTAATCATACCTTGGTAACGCACACCAAAATCCATACTCACAAGATCACCATTTTTTATGACTCGCTGCTGGCTAGGAATACCGTGTACAATTTCATCATTAAGGGAAACGCATAACACATCAGGGAATCCCTGATATCCTAGGAATGCTGGCTGACCCCCTAGGGGCTTGAGCTCATTTTTAGCAATCTCCGCCAAGTCTTTCGTAGTCATACCTGCTTCTACTAACTTTTCAAGCTTAAACAAAACGGCAGCGAGCATATGCCCGCTCTCCCTCATAGCTGTCTGCTCTTGCAAAGTCTTTACCCTGGTCATCATCTTCTAGTTATACCTTTAATTCAGTTCGTATGTTGGAAAAAATAGACTCAATACTGTCTTCGCTGGATATATCATATACAGGTATATTGTGTGCTTTGAAATCCTCAAGAATGGGAAGGATTGTCTCCTCATACTCTTTGAACCGTTCTTTGATTGCTTCTGGTGTATCATCTTGGCGGCCACGGCCGGCAAGACGCTTCAATACCGTACCCTGATCTGCTGTCAAATGAATTACACCGGTTATTTGAAATTGTTTATGTTTTACCTGATTGAGTAGCCAATCTGCCTGGGCAATCGTCCGTGGAAACCCGTCTAATACAAATTCTTCATTGGTATCTATGAGGGCAAAAATTTTTCTAACCAGTTGTATTATTTCTGCATCATCAAGAAGCTTGCCTGCAACCATTGCCTCGCGCTTCTCGCCACTTACTAGCATACGTAAAAATTCACCCGTTGATAGCCACGGTAGACCTAACTCATCGGCTAACATTTTTCCTTGTAAACTCTTACCGCTGCCAGCTACCCCTGTAAAAATAATCACGATAGCTGCTCTTTAACTAATCGGGCTATCCGACTTCCGTCAGCCTGACCACCCACCTGAGATTTTACTAATCCAATGACCTTACCCATGTCAGCCATAGACGTGGCTTGCGTTTGAGCAACTGCCTCAACTATGAAATTCAATAGTTCCTGATCAGATAACTGTGCCGGTAAGTAAGATTCTATAATGTTTTTTTCAGCTAGCTCTTTTTGTGCTCGGTCAGGAGATCCGCCCTGAGAATATAATTCGGCGCTTTCAATACGAGATTTAACCTCTTTAGATAAAAGAGTGGTTATAGTTTCATCATCAAGACAAGTGTCTCGCTTGTTTTGGCTTATTTCCGCGTTTAAGATAACGCTCTTTAAGCCACGTAATACGGTGGCTTTTTCTTTATCACCTGATAACAGTGCAGTTTTGAGATCTTTCTCAATAGACTGCTTAATCGGCATTAGCGTTGTCCGAGTTTTATCTTCTTCATTTTGATAGCTTTGCGTTCGCGGCGAATAATAGCCTTCTGACGGCGTTCTGTCTTGCTTAGCGGCTTCTCAAAATATTCGTTCTGCTTAACAGCAGTAACAATACCCGCCTGCTGTACTTTACGTGTAAAGCGGCGAATTAAGTTTTCTGATGACTCTTTGGAATCTTTTCTTGTAACAGTAATCATAAATCAAGCCAGAGTATAGCGTAACAGAGTGAGTATTGCAACACTAAACTGATGGACCTACTTGCGGACCAGTTTGCTGCCGTTTCTGCTGTAAGCGCTGAGATTTTAATACAATACTTTGTAACTCTTTAAAAATAACAAACTGTTTATTGGTATAGTAAATTTTGGTATTTCCTTGGCGCTCTGATAATAAAAAGCCGGCTTTCTCTAATCGTTTAAGTTCACGCTGAATATTTCCGGCGTCTTCCTTGATAATTTTAGCGAGGCCTCGGACATGCATCTTAAAGTCTGGGTACTTGGCGTACACGACTATGATTTTTCTCCGAACTCGTGAAGTTATAAATACATCTAGCATAATTCTATTGTCATTAGGACAACGTGAATTATAGGGAAGTTGGTGTATTTTTTCAATGCCTTTTTCAAAAATATAGGCACATATACTTTCTGGCCTATACTGTAGATATGTATTATGAGGTTTTGATTGGAAGTAAGTATTACCACGGTTTCGAACCATTAACGTACAGTTCATCTAAAGAATTATCGGTTGGCCAGCTTGTACGAATTCCGCTTCGTAATAAACCTGTCGTGGGAATTATATTACGTCCGGTATCTAAGCCGACGTTTAAATGTTTAGAAATTATAGAACCAGTTGACGTTATAATTCCACAAAGTCAATTGAAACTAATCGAATGGCTTCGCTCGTACTATCCAGCCCCGCTTGGCTCCATCGTTGATTTATTTATCCCGAAACTTCCCAGAAAAGTCATTTATCCTACACCGCTGGATACGTCTCCACAACTGAATAACACAAAACTCCCAACTCTGACTCAAGAACAGTTATCAGTGGTAAAACGACTAGACGCAAGCACTGAACCAATAATTCTGCATGGGATTACTGGCAGTGGTAAAACAAGAGTGTATCTTGAACAAGCTCTCAAGACTATCGCAGAGGGTAAGTCAGTAATACTGTTATCTCCGGAAATCGGTTTGTCGAAACACCTCGAAAAACGATTTAAAGAGGTTGTACCTGATGATACAGTCCTCGTAATACATTCAAATCTAACAGATAAGGTACGTAGAGAAACTTGGTTGCGCCTGCACGCAGCGAATCAGCCCCAGATTGTTATTGGTGCTCGATCTGCCCTCTTCGTACCCCTTAATAACATCGGGCTAATCATACTCGATGAGTTTCATGACAGTGCGTACAAACAAGAGCAGTCACCCAACTACCAGACATCACGCGTAGCAGCACAGCTAGCAGCTATAACAAGTGCGAAGCTCATATTAGGATCAGCCACTCCACCGGTAGCCGACTACGCTGCCTTCCAGCAAAGAAATCTTCCGATTATAGAGATGCTAACAACTGCGGTAGATACTGCTGTATATTCAGTTGATAAACAGTTCGTGGATTTATCAGATCCATCTCAGTTATCACGGGTTAGCTTCCTGAGCACACCTCTGCTCGAATCAATTCAGGAAAGTTTATCTAATGGCGAACAGTCAATGATATTTCTAAATCGACGCGGTACGGCACGAGTAATCGCGTGTGAAACCTGCGGTTGGCGAGCAACCTGCCCTAAGTGCGACGTTGGTCAGACGTATCATGGTGATAAACAAAAGCTCATATGTCACAGTTGTGGTCTTGTTCAGCCGCTTCCATATGCCTGCCCTGAATGTGGGGCTCATGATCTAGTCTTTACAATTGCCGGGACTAAAACTTTAGAAGCCGAGCTCATTAAACAGTTCCCTCACGCTCGGATTCACCGCCTAGATAGGGATACAACCTCAGAAAACAGTATTAGTAATGTTTTAGAGGATATTGAATCAGGAGCAATCGACATCATTATAGGCACCCAAAGCATCGTTAAAGGGTTTGATCTAAAGAAGCTATCGACCGTTGGTATTATTTATGCCGATGCCAGCCTGCAGATTGCCGACTACACCTCAGTAGAAAGAACCTATCAGCTTATCGCTCAGGTCAGTGGGCGATTAGGAAGAGGTCACCGGAGCGGTAGGCTTATCTTGCAGACATATCAACCCGATAGCGATGTTTTCAAATGGGCTTTGGCGGCAGATTATAAAAAATTGGCAACTTACGAATTGAAGCACCGCAAAAAATATCACTTTCCACCCTATATGTACATTCTTAAAATAATTGCTAAAAGAAGTACGGAACAGTCTGCAAAACAAGCGTTGATTGATCTTGTAAAACGTTTACCTGAGCATTCTTCACTAGACATCAGTATGCCAAGCCCCTGCTATCCGCAAAAAATAGCCGGAACATTTAGATGGCAATTAATAATAAAATCAAAACACAGAACAAATCTTGTTCAAATTATTAAGCAGCTCCCAAAAAATTATTCATACGATTTGGATCCGAATACTTTGTTGTAGCGAATACTTCGGTATACTATGAGTCATATGCCTTCTACAAAAGAATCCATAATCACCTTGCCGAATAAAAGCCTTCGGACGCGATCAAAGAAAATTGGTGTTATTGATGATGCCATAAAGCAGTTAATAACAGATATGGAAAGTGCCACATTGGACTGGGAAGCAAGCCGGAAACATGAGGTTGGAGTAGCGCTTGCAGCTATACAAATCAACCAAAAATACAGAGTAGTTGTAATACGTAGTGATTTTAACGATAAGAATAATAAAGATTTTAGTGTTTTTATTAATCCTGAAATAACTAAGTTTGAGGGCAAGGTTGAAGATGATTATGAAGGGTGTTTAAGTATCAAAGATATATATGGAAAAGTGCCCCGCCACACAAAAGTACGTATAAAAGCTTTATCAGAAAACGGTTCAGTTATACGACTGAAGGCCGAGGGCTTTTTAGCTCGAGTATTTCAGCATGAAATCGACCACACAAATGGGATAGTGTTCATTGACCATATCAGGGAGCAATCAGATGCCTTCTGTAGATTAAATGAGGATGGCGACCTCGAGCCACTTGATTATGAAAAAGAAATTAAAAATAATGCCGGCCTCTGGGAATAAACGATTAGTCTTCTTCGGGAATGAACGGATTGCCACCGGCATATCGACATCTGCTGATCATTTGCGCATGTTAGTGGCAGAAGGATACGAAATTGCAGCAGTTGTCACAAAACAAGACAGCCGGCGGTCCCGCAACGAACGAATTCTAGAAATCAAAGAGCTTGCTGACAGTTATCAGATACCTGTCCTTCAACCAGAGAAACTATCGGATATCCGAGATATCCTCAATGACCTACGTGCAGACGCCGCTATTTTAGTCGCCTATGGAAAAATTATTTCGGAAGACATTATTGAACTTTTTCCTCATGGAATTATAAACGTCCATCCTTCACTGTTACCTCTGCACCGTGGCCCTACGCCCTTAGAAAGCGTGATACTAAATGGTGAATCAGAAACCGGTGTATCAATTATGGCATTGGCAAAAGAAATGGATGCCGGCCCAGTATACGCACAGTCAACAGTCCCGTTAACTGGATATGAGTCCAAACAGGAACTTGCCGACATACTTACTGATGTAAGTGTAGCGATGTTAAAAGAAGTATTACCAGGTATTCTCTCGGGTGATATCATTCCAATACCGCAGGATACTACTAAAGCTACGTATGATCAGCTACTCTTAAAATCGGACGGTACTATTGACTGGACCCAACCCGCACATCTTATAGAGAGGCAAATTAGAGCATATGCGGGGTGGCCTAAAAGTACTGCAGAAATCGCTGGTAAGTACATAGAAATACTGGAAGCGGAAGAAGTTTCTAATACGTATAGTACGCCTGGTCAAGTCAAGATTATAGATGGGAAACTAATAGTCGCATGCGGCGAGCACAGTATAGAAATTCAAAAATTAAAACCTGCCGGAAAGTCCGCCATGGATGCGGTATCGTTTATCCAGGGCTATAAAGATAAACTTTAGGCTTCAGGTGTTTGAGTCGCAGCTGCCAAAATCTGTGGTGCGCTCGCTTTGATTTCTGCTTTAAGATTTTCGAGTTCACTAGCCACTACCTTCTTGTAGTCTGGGAAATTTGTCTCTAGCCATGTAAGTGCACCAAACTCAGCTATAACAGCGTTGGTATTAAGCTCACGTCCGGCCTTCTCCGCTGCCATCTTCGCGCCATTGAGCTGTTTTAGATACGGCTCACTTTGCTCCCATTCAGGCTTTATCTGATTCAAAAATTCTTTGGCAAACTCTATATCACCATTCACGAATCGTTCAAAGGTATCTAATTGCTCTGCGCTCATCTGTTCGGCTAGCTTGATACCCACTCTCATCTCTAAAGTCTCGTATATATGCTGAAGCATCCGATTCTTTTCCGCAGGTGGCAGCGCCCCAAGTGTTAGCTCTTCAAGTAAATTATTATCTAGTTTAAACATATATGCTCCTTATACTATCCAATATTCACGACAAGTTCAATTACAGCTGCCTTATAATAGTTTCCCTGGTATATACTTCAATGCGATCGCCTTCTTGCAAGTCAAGCTTACTCGAAGTAGCCACTCCCATCCCACACATTTCACCCTCTGATACTTCTTTCACATCAGATGGTCCACTTTTAAGGTTTGTCACTTCAACTTCTGCTAGTAATTCTTTGTCTCGGTATACTTTGGCTAGTGCTGGGGCGACCAACTTACCCTTGGTTACTTCGCCACCACAAATAATATTATTCTTAGTTGTCTTAAATACTGCCTTAACGAGTAAACGACCCGTTTCGGTTTCTTTGATCTCTGGTGCTAATAGCTTGGTAAGCTCTTCTTTGGCGTCATCAAATATCTCATATATGATATCGTAAAGTCTGACCGGTACTTTATCCCTAGCAGCGCTTCTTTTAATATTGGTCGGCATATCGACGTGAAAACCATAGATAATTGCTTGCGATGATAATGCTAAGTGGATGTCGTTTTCATTAACGCTACCCACACCGGAGCCCACGACTCGTACAGCGACTTCCTCTGTGTCTAAGCTTTTTAGACCATCAATAACAGAGGTTAACGAGCCTTGTACATCAGCTTTAACAATAACATTAAGGTGTGTTAACTGATTTGTACGATCAATAATTCGAATAAGCTCAGAGCTATTCACCTCACCTGTACGGTGATTTGATGAACCCGTTAGAAGATTTGATTCAGCTAATTTACGGGCTTCTTTTTCAGTAGCAACAGTAGTGAATTCTTGGCCGAATTCAGGTAACTCCTTAAAGCCACTCATAACGACAGGTGTTGAAGGACCGGCTTCTTTCAGAGCTCCACCGCCAGAGAGGTCAAGATTGCGTACTCGTGCATATGTTCCACCTGCAACCACAAAACTACCAGGGGTTAATACACCTGCTTCGACTAGAGCACGGGCTACAGGCCCCCTACCTTGTTCTTGATGTGCTTCGATGATTAACCCTTGCGCCGGGACATCTGTGTCTGCGCGCAAGTCCTCAACATCCGAGATCAGAAGTATCATGTCGAGTAGTTTTGGTATACCCTCCTTAGTCTTTGCAGACACAGGCACTACAATAGTCTCGCCACCCCATTCTTCTACCAAAATACTCTGCTCGCTGAGCTGTTGTTTTACAATATTTTGATCAGCATCTGGCTTATCAATTTTATTAATAGCTACTAAAATTTTTACTCCTGCTTTGCGGGCAAACCGAATAGCTTCGATTGTCTGTGGTTTAACTCCATCATCTGCAGCAACTACGATGATGACAACATCGGTCAGAGTAGCACCGTGTTCTCTTAAAGCCGCAAAGGCTTCATGGCCTGGAGTATCTAGGAACGTAATCTTTCTGTCAGCGTGTTCAATCTGATAAGCAGAAATGTGCTGGGTGATACCACCTGCTTCGCCATCAGCAACCTTTGCACCTCTTATAGCGTCTAGGAGACTGGTTTTGCCGTGATCTACATGACCCATGACCGCTACAACAGGCGGCCTCGTCTGGGCGGTATCACTAGCTGTTGGCTTTTGGCGCACAACTGCTTCTGCCTTGGTGGAGGCGCGAGTAATCTCTACCTCCAGTTCCATATCGGCGAGTATAATCTCTGCCGTATCATAATCGATACGCTCGTTCACTGTTGCCATAACGCCGGCTTTCATAAGTTCGCCTATCAGCTTCGTGACGGGAATCATTAACTTATCAGCGAGTTCGCCCACGGTGATTGTATCTGGAATTTCAACTTTAGTAGCCATGGGCGTCTCCTTTCAGGCGTCTATTAGATGTTCATTATTTTGTGTCTTTTAAGCTGAGGGCTATTTTACGGCCTTCAGTATCTATATCGAGTACTTTAAACTTCTTTGTCTCGTTCAACTGGAAAATCTTTTCAGGATCAGCACCTTCTTCATCGCTCATTTCAGACACATGAACCAGTGCTTCAACTGCAGAGCTGAGCTGTACGAATGCGCCAAATGGAGTAATTCGAGTTACTTTACCTTCGACGACATCACCTTTTTTAAACTCTTTTACTTCTTGTAGCCATGGATCTTCACCCATTTGCTTAAGGCTCAGAGAAAGACGGTCTTTATCAATAGCGATAATTTTTGCTTTGATGTTTTCACCTGCTTTGACGTAATCCTTAGGATTTTCTACACGTTCCCATGAAATTTCAGAGATGTGGATAAGACCTTCTATGCCGTCAACATTAACGAATGCACCGAAGTCAATCACACCAGTGACAACACCTTCGACGACATCACCAACTTCTAGCTTAGAGAACCGGCCCTGCATATCATCTTTAACTGCAGCTTTTTCGGAGAAAATAAGCTTGTTGTCCTTACGGCTGATGTCTAAGATACGAGCTTTGATTACTTTGCCAACAAGTTGGTTTAACTTCTGTAGAATTTCATCTTTATCTGCACCTGAGACACGTGGATAATTCCCTGCCGCTAACTGAGATACGGGTAAGAAGCCACGGATGCCTTCAAGCTCTATGAGTAAGCCACCACGATTGGCGTCATATGGCGTAACTTCGAGTGTTTCATCAGCTTCAAATATTTGTTGCAAGTCATCCCAGCCCCTATCTTTAGCTGCCCGGCGCATACTTAAGAGAACGGTACCATCATCTAGTTCCGCATCTACAACACTTGTCATAACTGTCTGACCGGGTTCAAGCTTCTGGCCGTGACCGACTTCCCGGCGCATAACAACACCAAGTCCGTTTGCACCTAGATCTATCCAAACCTCATGCTTGTGAACGGTACGAATAGTACCCTCTACAACCTCACCGGTTTTTAATTGATTAATATCGCTGGACGCTAATAATTCGTCCATTGTAACTGTATTTGACACGTTAAACATGCCTCCTTATATAAATATTTCTGTCAGGCACTACAGTAACTAGCACCCAAAAGATTACCAGAAGTATATCTGTTGCATAAGAGATAGTCAATGTCAGGCTTTTCTACCTAGCGTGATAGACTAGATATATGTACTGCGCAATCGATATAGGGGGTACAAAAACCCTTGTAGCTCTCTTTGATACCTCGGGTAATATTACCCAGAGCGAAAAATTTCCAACTCCGCAGAATTATGATGAATTTAAGATTGAACTGGCCAAATGCGTTGCAAAATTACCAACAGAAAATGTAACCACCACGGTAGTTGCTGCTCCCGGGCGCGTTAACAGAAAGCGTGGGATCGTCGAGGCTTTTGGTAATTTGCCTTGGGAACATGTCTCTGTTGGACCAGATATTGAAGTCATTGTGAGCTCCCCAGTGTATGTTGAAAACGATGCCAACCTAGCTGGGTTATCAGAAGCAACCTACGTGGATAAAAAGCTTAAGAAAGTACTGTATATAACAATAAGTACAGGTATTGGTGGCGGCTACGTTTCAAATGGCAAATTAGACAGGCAGCTACTTGATAGTGAAGTTGGTCAAATATTACTCGAGTACCAGGGCAAACTAAAACAGTGGGAAGATTTTGGTTCAGGGAGCGCATTCTACAAAAAATTTGGTATGAAAGTCAGCGAGATGGATGAAGCTAACAGCGAAGCATGGTACTGGTTTGCGCGAAACATAGCTATCGGTTTGATAACTCTCATGGCGTCACTTACACCAGATGTAATCGTAATTGGCGGTGGTGCCGGTGCTCATTTGCATAAGTTCCAAGATAGGTTAGATGAACAACTTAAGCTGTATGAAAGTCCATTGTTCCCCTTGCCGCCTGTTATTGCAGCTAAACACCCTGAGGAAGCAGTAATCTATGGCTGTTATGAGCTCGCAAAGCAGCACGCAAAGTAACGTGCTGGACCAGTTAATACTTGCTTATCCGGATCTTAATTTCCGCTCAGCTAAAGAATTTTATTGGTCACCGAAGAATCAAACCGTTTATTACCAATCCGATGCTCTACAAACAGATTCTGGCGTGTGGGCATTGATGCATGAAGTTTCTCATGGACTCAAGAATCATCAGACCTACACTAGCGATTTCGAATTATTACTATTTGAAGTTCAGGCATGGGAGAAGGCGAAGGAGGAGTCTAAGCATTTTGGAGTAGATATTGATGCGGAACATATAGAAAACTGCCTTGATACCTACCGAGACTGGCTATACGCACGCTCAACGTGTATTAACTGCCATGTAAATAGCTTTCAAATATCACCTCAGGTATATATGTGTATCAACTGTGGTGGTAATTGGCGAGTATCGACTTCAAGATTTTGCCGGCCATATAGGAAAAAACACCAGCCAGAAGGATAGGTGTTTTTTCCTAAATTAGCTTAGTAATTAAGCAATTTTCTTAGTACGTCGGCTGATTCGGCCGCCGCGAGCACCAGCAACACGTGCTAGTTCACGGTTTGCGAAGAAACCACCAGTGGTTCCCTTCTTGCCGCCTTTTGCACCAATTTTGGCGTAAAAGTCTGATCCGTACTTTTTCTTGTTGGTTGCTGCAGCAGCTTTGCCGCCTGCTTTTGTTCCTGCCATCTTATAACTCCTTACGCGAGCACTATAGCTTACGTATTAGCTGATATTGATAAGTCTCTTCAGAGAAACAAAAAGAGGGATTCCTTTGCAGGAATTCCCTCTGTTTTTTTGTTTCTTCTTTCGAAGATAACTCTATAGTATCACGCTATTGCTTGATTGTCAACTATAATCGTTAGCTCATTAATTCTCGGCAGGCTGACTCGTAGATTCGCCAGCGGTCGTGCCTTCTTGTTCACCGATATTTATAGGTGCAACTTCGATAATTTTCTTGGTTTCAGGACGGTACAAGACTGCTTTCTTTGTTTCTGCGAACAATAGAACTCTGTCACCATTTTGTGCATTTGCAAAGAATTCTTGACCTTTCAATTTTTCAACGTCTACCACAGTGGCTACCGTAGGTGTTTCATCAGGCAACTCTATTAACTGACTCACTTCATTCTTAATCTGATCGGCTTCAGCTTGAGCCGACTGTTGCGGGTCTGCCAAACGGGCATTTTCTTGCTTGAGGTTTTCTATCTTATTCATTTGAAATAAGAATCCACCTACAAGCGCAATAGCCACAAGACCAACTATCATAAATATAGTGCCTTTTTTACTAAGGTTTACTTGCGGCTTAGACGAACGCTTACTTGCTTTTTGTGCCTTGCTGGCTGGTGCAGCTGAATGAGCCTCCGGAGAACCCTGCTCGTCTTCATCAACTTGTATTTTAAAATCAACCACTGTTCCCTCCTTTTGACCAATCTTGGTCTTATTCTACCTTATCGATTAAAAAAACTGCAAAGTTTATTACGGCGTTGGCACCCCTGTACTATCCAGACCGAATGCCGTCCAAGTAAATCTTAGGTCTTCTGTCGCGGCCGCTGGTAAGACAATGTCAAAACCTTCATGGGTAACGTTATCGTACGCATAGGTGGCAAACTTACCTTCTCCAAGCGATACGGTTACAACTGGTGGGGTGGTAAACGGTACTGTGAAGGTAACCCGTACGCTCTGTTGTCCAGCAGCCATCACAGCGTAACCGGCAGTGTTACCGCCTACGTTGATATGTCCCTTAAATGTTGCGTCACCCTCTACTAATAAGCTATCGCCAAAGCTAACAAACTTGTCAAAGAAGGTTTCACCCCTGAATTCGGCATTACCCTCAACAATTAGTCCGCCGCCAACGAATAGACTCATGTCGACCGTCATTGATTCTGTGTTAATAGTGGTCAAATCTAAGCTCTCAGTAGTAGTAGTTATGGTATTGGCCTCAAGTACGGCTACTTGGTCTTTTAAGGTGGCGACTTCTGCTGCCAGTTCCTCAACTTCAGCGCCAAAACTTTTTGAGACAGATGCGCCACTGATAGCAACACTTAATATCCCTTCTCCTGAACCACTGAACCCAGTAACAGCCATTCCAATCGTTGGGCCAGCTTCTGTGGCTTTCATAGCCACCCCAGGCGTACTAGATGATGTTAGGTAGTCACCAGGTTCAATCGCACCATTTTCAGCTGATACACGTACGTTCGTTTGACCAGCTGCCGCAACTGTCACCATATTTTCGCCTTCGCCGCCTATAACTAAACCTGTGTTATTTGTTATCACTCCAAGCAGGCCGGTTTGGTAACGTCCGGTTGAACGCTTAACTGTCTCATCAGAATCAATGAATACAACGTGACCATCGCTTAAGGCTCCATCACCAGATGGGTATTGTTGTCCTACTCCGGATGTCATGATGACATCAGCATCCAGTGCGTTAAAGTTAGCATTGCCTGAGCTATCTATGTGCTGTGCTATTTCTTGGACAGCCCGCATATTATAGATTGCCAAAGCGTCATAGCGAACACGGTAGTAACCATCTTCTCCTTGGTACACAAGCTCAGGAAATACTTCAGCTAACTCCTGTGCTATAACACCTGATTGTACTTTCTCATCACAACGAACACCATCAAAGAATTCATGTTCACAGATAAAATCAAAATCCACTAGTCTTACATCGCCAATTTTATCTAGCACAGAGCTTATTGCTGTTATATTAGTTTTTAGTCTTGAGTCAGATAAACCGCTATCCGCTTCACAGGTACCCGATGTGATGATACCCCCCTGTACTACTTGAGTCCCCAGGAAATTGTCAGCAGCACAGGATACAGTAGCGCCATTCGTACCATTAAACTGGAAACCTACCACGCCATTAATGCGCCCACTCGCAGTGATAGTTCCGTCAGTCGTCAAATTAGTTACAAATGAGCCATTAGTATTGCTCAGGTCTACTGTCACATTAGCCGCCCCTAAATCAGCACCTGCATTCTGAAGATTGTTAGCTCGCAGGTTGCCTGCTACTTCCGCAGTTGCTAGGTCAACAGCATTAGTGGTACTGCCAGTACCAATGAATATACTTGCAGTAAGCGTATTGGATACATCTGCATCTGTTATAGATGCACACGTTAGGTTGCCGTTGGCTGCTATGGTGGTGGCGAACTGGTTCGCACTACAGTCCGTAGGATTGGCTGCGAGCGCTGTTGCGGTTGAGGCGTTGCCTGTGAGTGCTCCTACGAAAGATGCTGCTGTAACTGTTCCGTCAAGTGTCAGGTTGGTCACGAATCCACCGCCGTTAGTGTTACTCAAATCGATTGCTATATTTGACGCTCCTAAATCTGTGCCTGCGTTCTGCAAGTTTGTTGCTCGTAAATAACCCGCAACTTCAGCGGTAGCTAGATCAACCGCATTTGATGTACTGCCAGAACCAATTAGGTTTGTGGCGTTGGTCGCATTCGTAGCGTTGTCGATAGTGATGTTGTTAGGTACATCTGCATCTGTTATCGATGCACAAGTTAGGTTACCGTTAGCAGCGATTGCGTTAGCGAATTGATTCGCACTACAATCAGTTGGATTGGCGGCTAAGGCAGAGGCCGTTGAGGCGTTTCCAGTGAGCGCACCGACAAAGGTAGCGGCCGTAATTGTGCCGTCGACTGTAAGATTAGTTACGAATCCACCACCATTTGTGTTACTGAGGTCGATTGTAACATTAGCACTACCTAGATCTGTTCCGGCGTTCTGTAGGTTTGTAGCACGCAAGTTGCCAGCAACTTCAGCTGTAGCGAGATCGACTGCACCTGATGTACTTCCGGATCCGATCAGATTTGTTGCGTTAGTTGAGTTAGTTGCATTCGTTGCGTTCGTGGCTAGATCGATAGTGATGTTGTTAGGTACATCTGCATCTGTGATTGATGCACAAGTTAGGTTGCCGTTTGCTGCGATGGTTGTGGCGAATTGGTTGGCAGAACAGTCTGTTGGGTTTGAAGCTAGGGCTGTTGCTGTTGAGGCGTTG
>JBBQYC010000007.1:0-28600 GCA_038209015.1 Saccharimonadales bacterium (SeqCode) | reverse complement strand
GACTTAGCATATTCAGTGATTAATGAATAAGGTAGACTAATAAGCATGACTTTTTTCCGTAAATTTTTTGCGCCTTTGCTACTCGTGTCACTGGTGTTTACAGGACTCATTGCCTGGCAGCAGCGCTGGGCAATCTACGATGCTATACGATTAGCCGACTACACACCATCCGAACGAATAGTTGAAATAGCTGAAAAAGCTAGTATGGACGCTGAAACAAAACGTTTGTTCTATGTCTATTACCCAACACTTCAAGACAAGGAAAACTTTCGTAACAGCTGTCCTACCGGCGAAGTATCAATTGTGCTGGGATGTTATATTTCTGGCGACAGAATCTACTTGCAAGACGTGACTGACGAGCGACTTTCGGGAGTGCTAGAGGTCACGGCTGCACATGAGGTGCTTCATGCAGCTTATGAACGTTTATCCAGCGATGAAAGAAACCGTGTAAATCAGCAGCTTACGGAAGCTTATAAAGATGTAGATAATGCCAGAATACAAAAGAATGTTAAGGAATATGAAGACAACGGCGCAGATGTGGTCAATGAACTGCATTCTATTCTTGCAACAGAAGTACGAGACCTACCTGATGAACTTGAAACGTACTATGCGCAATATTTTGTTGATAGATCGAAAATAGTTGATTTATCAGATCAGTATGAAGGCGCTTTCAACGAATTGAAAGATCAGGTAGCTAGTTATGATGCGCAGTTGGCCGAACTGCGTGTACGTATAGACTCATATGAACAGTCACTTGCTACCAAAGAAGCCGAACTAAACGCTCAACGCGCGCGTCTCAACCAGTTGCTCGCCAATGAACAGACAGAAGAATACAATGCCGCGGTACCGAGGTTTAATGCGCTTGTAAATGCATACAACGGGGAGATAGCTCAGGTTCGCGTACTCATAAACGAATTTAACAGAATTGTCTCCGAACGTAATAATATAGCCACTGAACAGGGTGAACTAATAGAAGCAATAGACAGCCGGCGCGAACCAGTCGCCCAGTAAACTGGTACACTAGAAGCATGGCTAAAAAATCATCAGTTGCATACGTATGTAATGCCTGTGGCACAGAACATTCAACATACAGCGGTAAATGTTTTACCTGCGGTGAGTGGAACTCTCTGGAAGAACGAATTCTACAGCCTTCGGTTGTCGGAGGCTCGGGTAAATCACGCGGCAATAAGCTCTCGACTAAAACTATAAAAAATGCCATATCTAAAGACCATCAGCGGCTCTCTACCCACACAGAAGAGGTAGACATGGTTCTTGGCGGCGGTTTTGTACCAGGCAGCGTTAATCTACTAGCCGGTCAGCCGGGGATTGGTAAGAGCACACTACTGCTTCAACTGGCACAGTCATTATCAAAAAACCATAAAGTCTTATATGTCAGTGGCGAAGAATCAGATCACCAGATAGGTATGCGTGCCGCTCGACTTGGTGTTAACAGCAGCACGCTCCAGTTAGCCACTAGTAATGTAACCGATGATATTGCAAGAACAATAAACGATGAAAAATACGACGTCGCCATTGTTGACTCTATCCAGACCATTGCTTGCCAGGATATTGCATCAGCAGCAGGTAATGTCAGCCAAATCACTAATAGCACAGCTATGCTCACGCAAGCTGCGAAGAGCAGTGACACGGCACTTATATTAGTAGGACACGTTACTAAAGAGGGAAATATAGCTGGTCCAAAAGTATTAGAGCATATCGTCGACGTCGTACTCCAGCTAGAAGGTGATAGAAGGGGCGGGTTCAAGGTGCTTAGGGCTGTTAAGAACAGGTTTGGTTCAACAAATGAAACAGGAATTTTTGAGATGCAGGGCGATGGTCTTCAGCCAGTCGCAAATCCATCGGAAGCGCTTTTAGCTGAGCGTAAGGTTTCAGACGGATCTATTGTGCTTGCCACCATGGAAGGCACCAGGCCGCTGCTTGTCGAGGTTCAAGCACTCGTAAACAGAACAAATTATGGATACCCCAAACGCGCAGCTAGCGGAATTGATTTGAATAGGATGAACTTGCTTATAGCCATGTTAGAAAAGCGAACAAAGCTTAACCTTGCAGACCAGGATATTTACTTGAATATCGTTGGCGGGATTAAGCTCAACGAACCAGCAAGCGACCTGGCTATGGTCATGGCTATAGCCAGTGCCAGTAAAGGTATGCAGTTATCACAAAACGTAGTGGTGTTTGGTGAGCTTGGACTGTCGGGCGAGCTGCGTCATGTACCGTTCATTGAAAAGCGTGTCGCAGAGGCTAAAAAGCTGGGATTTGACGGGGCAGTTGGGCCAAAAACGTCCGCTACAATCAAAGACTATCAGGGCATGACCGATGTTCGGTCTGTTTTGAACGCACTTCTGACAAAATAATTTAATTACTGAAGTTTAATTTTGTTTGATTTTCCATTTATATCTTCAGCGTAGACTTCTTTTCCAGTTAGAGCAACCCCGCCTGCTGGGCATTGACTGTTTGGTTTATCGGCACATAATTCCGTGCCATCATCATTTCTAAATACCCGAACCGTACCAGTACCTCCGGACCATTTAACGATCCATTCGCCCCCGGCGAATTCCGCGGACGTTATCGTTAAATTTGAGTCATTACCGTCGTCGTTGCCGCCGCCTGTTTTCTTTCCGGTAATGGTACCGCTTGCGCTGCCTTCATACAGCACACTGTCTATGACTTCAACTTTAAACGGTTTATCTCCGTTGAAATTCGGTTTATAAGTGAAGTTAACCACTCCAGAATTTGCTATGTTCTTTGATGCCACAACATTGCCGTCTACGATGAGATTTACTGTCCCTGGATATGATGGCCTGTCTCCTGATGTAAGCGGATGCGTACCTTGAGACACTGTCATGCTGAGAGTACAGGAATCACCACAATTATAATTAGCAGGCGTGAGCCGGACTGACGGCTTCGTATCACTACAGTCATGAATATCGTCGCGTGCGTCTGGCACATCTGACTGCCGAGCATCTACGAATGTATCGACAGAGAATATATTGCTGCTGGCACCGCCGGCGCTTCGAATTGCACGACCTGGCGTACATTCAGTAGCTAGTTTATTTGAAACGATATCGATATCACGGTTGGCATTAGCGCTGTCCTTTGGGGATTTGTACCACGATGGATACAAGTCTTTAGATGGGCTTGGTTCTACCGAACCAATTCCGATATGGTTGCGGATGATATAGGCGTCATCTTCAATAATCCCAGCGGGCTTTTGCCATTTGAATGGGGCGCCGGCTTTATCGTGTGCTGCTTCCATCCAGGGTTTAATTATTGGGGTTGTCATAGACTCCATAGATCCGCTTAGTTCTACGTTACGAGTATGGTGCCCAACCCAAGCCAATGTTGCATACTTAGGTGACCATGAAGCCATAAGGCCATCAAAGTTATCATTTGTTGTACCAGTTTTTATAGCAAAATCCCAGCCTTTATAATCATGGAATTTGTAGAATCCGGCAGGTAAATAACTAGCGTTCGGGTCAGCTGCCATGTCGTTAACTATGTAGGCTGTATCCGGACGGATCACTTGTTCGCCCTCAGGTTTTGAATATTCGTAGAGCGTTTTACTAGAAGCATCAGTAATTTTCATGATGTATGTCCGCGGAATGGCTTTTCCTAGACGCGAAAGTGTTGCAAAACCGTTTACATGATCATCCATGTGCAAGAATGCACCATCACCAATGGCTGATGCGCCGTAGCACGGTACAGTTTCTGTTAGATTTTCGTCGCCATAACAATTATAGCTGCTACGATTGCTTTCCATGTCTGGTACGTTGTACATAAGTTTGTTTGCCATTTCTATAACTTTGTCAGTGCCAACTATGAGGTTAGCCTTAACTGCTGGCACGTTACGTGAACCACCAAGCGCATACCGCAGTGTTATGGGGCCAGGGAACCTAAAGTCATAGTTTTGTAGACAATTGCCTTCACCGCGCGGCGGAGGCAGCTCCCTGTTTGTACACGGATAGCCAGGTAACGGATCACGTTGGTCATAGAGGACTGAACCAGCACCGGCATTATCTGAATATTCAATAAGCGCCGCATAATCATATGGTTTGAAAGTTGATCCAGGGGGGATAAATGCGTCGGCAGCAAAATTGATTTTGCCATATTCATCGTTATCAAAATTAGTTCCACCAACCATGGCAACGATATGTCCAGTTTCTACCTCTTCTGCTACAAAAGCTGCTGAGTCTGCGCCTCGACCCGCAATAGCGCCTGCGTTATCTGCTACGTTTTTCTCTGCGAGTTTCTGTAGCTCCATGTCTACAGTTGTAACTACCTTCCAGCCTCCTCGGTTGGCGGAATCGGAGCCGAAGCGAGCGTTAAGCTCATTCTTGGCTGCAAGCGCAAAGTATGGTGCCTTAATGTTGGCATATTTTGCTTGTTGCGGTTTAACAGTCGCTATAACGTCCTTCTCTTTGGCCCCATCAGCTTCTTCTTGAGTTATGAAGCCTTGCTGCACCATGAGGTCGAGAATGTAGTGTGAACGCCCGACAATTGCACCTTGTTCAAAATACGGTCCGTACGGAGAGTAGACCGATGGAGACTGTGGTATAGCAGCTAAGAAAGCAGACTCTGCCAGGTCAAGATCTTTCGCAGACTTATGAAAGTAGTCATTGGCTGCTGCTTCAACGCCGTATTCGATGTTACCATATGGCGCCACGTTAAGGTAACCGGTAAGAATTTGATCTTTACTGTATTCGCGCTCTAATTCCACGGACAATATGAGCTCTTTAATTTTGCGAGTATACGTACGGTTATCAGTCCAGTCATTGGTTAGCTTCACGAGCTGTTGGGTAATAGTAGAACCACCTTGCTGCCCGCTATCGCTACGATTCATTACATTATTCAAACCGGCACGCGTAATACCTCGCACATCAAAGCCGCCGTGCTCGTAGAAATCTTGATCTTCAATGGCGATCGTTGCCTCTTTAATATGGTCTGACATTTCTTCACCAGGGACTGGAATACGCTTAACGGCGTCGAAATCTTCCCAGAGAAGTGTCTTGCCGGTTTTGTCATAGTACTGAATACTTCCACCTATATTGTTCCCAGAGAAATCTGTAATATTCGGAAGATCTTTACGGAAGTATGCAAATACACCCAGTATAAATATAAGACCAACTAATGTTGCCACACCGGCAATCTTAAGTGCCATAATTGCACCTTCACGACTGAACCAATACTTATATAAACGCTTTGGATGCATCCGGTAAAAAAATCGTTTAACTCGACTTTTAGGCATTCCTGCCATTCGTTCGGCATGTTTTTCTTGATGCATGGCTTTACGGGCCTTGAACTTATCTACAAGCGATTTATTAACTTGAATGGTCTGTCCGCTCTTGGTGATATGGGTATTCTTACGCTTCCGCCCTAAGTTTTTGCCATTAGAACTCTTACCAGATTTCTGGGGTGACATAATGTGTTGAAACTCTCCTTCTATACCCAATTAGTATATCAAATATAAGCACAATACAAGAAGGATAATTATTCGTCTCATCAGTGATGGTATACTTTTGAATATGAATTATAAACTGTCTGATGAGCTAACCTGGCGTGGCTTCGTAAACCAAACAACTTACAGCGATATATCTGAACTTGATAAAGAAGCGATAACCTTCTATTGGGGAGTAGACCCGAGTGCACCCAGTATGACTATTGGTAACCTCGCCGCTGCCATGATGGTCAAACATTTCATGCGAGCCGGTCATAACATGGTGCTACTCGTTGGCGGAGCAACCGGAATGATTGGTGATCCTGATGGTAAAGCAACCGAGCGTGATTTAAAAACTGTTGAAGAAGTAGAAACGAACAAACAAGGAATAGTAGGACAGTACAAAAACCTTTTTACGGATGCCGAATTTAAGATAGTTGATAATTTTGATTGGTTCAAGGATGTTCACTACCTGGATTTTTTGCGCGATGTTGGCAAGCACGTTCCATTGAGGCAGATGCTAGGACGCGATTTCGTACAGTCTAGATTAGGTGAGGGTGGTGCAGGCATTAGCTATGCAGAATTCAGCTATGTATTGATCCAAGGTTATGATTTTGTACATCTGAATAAGGAGCATGGCGTCACGCTGCAAGTGTGCGGCGCGGACCAGTGGGGAAACAGTATTGCTGGTGTTGATTTAGTCCGGCGTATGAACGGGAACGAAGCACACGTTTGGTCTACGCCACTCGTTATCAATAAAGCAACAGGCAAGAAGTTTGGAAAGACAGAGGAGGGGGCAGTCTGGCTGGATGAGCATCTTACCACTGTATTTTCCTTTTATCAGTTCTGGCTGAATCTTGATGATGAAGGGGTAGAAGATTACATCAAAATCTATACCTTGCTTGAACACAGTGAGATCGAGTCCATTATGACCGAATTCAGAGCTAACCCCGGTAATCGGATTGCCCAAAAACGATTAGCACAAGAAGTGACGGCCATAGTTCACGGTGCCGATAAGACCAATCAGGTTATGCGTATAACAGATGCATTGTTCGGTAATACACAGTTCACCGATTTAAGTAATGACGAAAAAGAGCTGCTCGCGAATGAATTTCCGAATGTAGCGTTATCTGATGATTTACCTCAGATACTGGTTGACGCGCAGCTGGCTAGTTCAAAAACTGAAGCGCGTAATTTCTTAGCCCAAGGTGCAATACACATTAACGATGAAAAGGTCATTGATACCACTGTAATACCGGACGGAATTAATCTTATAAAGCGTGGCAAAAATAAATTCGCGATTCTAAGAAAGTAGTAGTGTATACTAGCCTGCGTATGAATAAATCAACTGCAACTACAACCAAGCAATCATCAGCAATCAAGAAGACACCGGCTAAAAAATCGGTTAAAAAAGCTGATCAGTATAACGATCCAAACCACAACTACCTACACTACTGGGATGGTCGTGATTATGAAGATGCTGCAGAACGTATTGCTATCGAACGCTTACTTAAGAACAAGCATTTCAAAACCGCAGCGGATATTGGCGGTGGGTATGGACGGTTGTGCGTATTTCTTAAAGAATATGCTGATCAAGTTAGCTTAGCTGAACCAAGTCAGCAGCAGCTCGATATTGCCAAAGAATTTTTGAAAACACATAAAGATATCAACCAAATAAAGACACAGGCTGACAATCTAAAATTCAAGGATAAATCCCTGGATTTGATTACCGTTATTCGCGTCATGCATCATTTGCCCGATCCAAGTGTCGAGTTCAAAGAATTTCACCGCGTGTTAACTGATGATGGTCGGATGATTCTTGAAGTCGCTAATTATGCCCACGCTCGAAACCGCTTTAAGCATTTTATTAAGAACAAGCGGCTTCCGGTGGCACCAGTCGATATTCGCTCAGAACAGAACAAGCATGACGACGAAATTCCATTTGTGAATCATAACCCTAAAACAGTGGTTAGCCAGTTGGCTCACGCTGGATTCAAGGTTGAAAAAGTCTTATCGGTTTCTAATCTACGCAGTCAAACGCTCAAAAAATTACTTCCTAAGAGTGCTATGCTAGCCTTTGAGAAGCCAATGCAGGCTGCGCTTGCACGGGCTTACTTTGGCCCAAGCGTATTTTTCTTGGTCAAAAAAGCTAAATAAGTTCTCAGTTATACTACAGACTATGGAGTTAACAGATTCTGTAGATAAACTGCCGGGCGTCGGGCCGGCTGTTGCAAAGCTATTGCAACGGTTAAAGGTACGTACAATAAGTGACTTAATCCACTACTATCCCCGGCGCTATGATGATTATTCAAATGTCATTCCTATTGCAAAACTGCATCCCGGCTCTGTAACGGTACGAGGAGTTATAAAACAGATAACAGGCAGATATGTACGACGCGGGCTACATATAACTGAAGCGGTAGCTAGTGATGAAACGGGTAGTATCCGTTTGGTTTGGTTTAATCAGCCTTACAGAGCTAGTCAATTTAAGAAAGACTCAGAGTATTACTTTTCTGGCGATTATCAGCTTAGTAACCGGCGTTTCAGCATTCTCAATCCGGCATCCGAACAGGTGAGCAGTTTCCCGGTGAACACAGCTCGAATTGTGCCCATCTACAAGGAAACTAAGGGCCTAACCTCACATAAAATCCGCAGTATTATCAAAGCCACACTTCCTTATATTAGAGACCTGCCTGAATCACTACCGGACTGGATGGTGGATGAACAAAGTCTTCTGAGTTACAGCCAGTCAATTGAGCAAATTCATTTTCCAGCGTCGTCAGATAAGCTCAAGCAAGCCACTAAACGACTGGGCTTTGACGAGGTAGTCGAACTGACATTAGCAGCTCTACTTAATAAACAAACAATAAAACATGATGCATCATTGGCGATTGCTTTTGATAAAAAGCTAGCGACTACATTTGTTAGCAAATTACCATTTGAGCTCACTGATGATCAGCGTAGAGCCGTTTGGCAGATTTATCAAGATATGCAAGCAGTAAGTCCAATGAACAGATTACTTGAAGGCGATGTCGGATCCGGTAAGACAGTCGTTGCGGCTATGTCTGCGCTTATGGTTTTGAAACAGGGACTACAGGTTGCGCTTATGGCACCTACAGAGATATTGGCACGTCAGCATTATCAAACAATTGCGAAACTCTTGCAACCTCTTGGGCTCGACCATACGGTGGGGCTATTGGTTGGCAGTCAAAAAGGTAAAGAAAAATCTCTCATGCACCAACGCATTGAATCGGGAGAGGTCAAATTTATAATTGGTACCCATGCTCTTATAGCAGAGAAAGTTACTATGCATAAACTGGGACTCGTGATTATCGACGAACAGCATAGATTCGGTGTAGATGAACGTAAGAAACTCCTGGCTAAAGCTGGGCATGCTCCGCACACGCTAATAATGACAGCAACTCCTATCCCAAGGAGTTTAGCGCTGACTCTATTTGGTGATCTGGATATTTCTCTTTTGAAATCTAAGCCTAAAAATCGCAAAGCCATTAAAACCGAGCTCGTTCCACCCTCAAGCCGGCCTAAGATAATAGATATCATTAAAAAAGCAGTTATTAATGGCCACCAGGTATACATTGTTTGTCCACTGGTAGATGAATCGGCTGTAGTTCCTGCAGTATCTGCCGAAAAATTATACGAACAGCTCCATACGAGGGATCTCAAGGGCTTACGAGTCGGGCTATTGCATGGTCAAATGCCATCAGATGATAAAGAGCGCGTCATGTCAGAATTCGCTAACGCAAAACTTGATGTTCTGGTATGCACGACGGTAATTGAAGTTGGCGTGGACGTCCCGAATGCCTCAATAATGATGATTGAATCTCCAGAACGTTTTGGACTTGCGCAACTCCATCAGTTACGTGGCAGAATTGGACGTTCAGATATTCAGAGCTATTGTTACGTCATGATGTCGGATGCGCATGCTCCATCGCAACGGCTACGGGCCTTTACGCAAACGCAAGACGGATTCAAATTATCGGAATATGATTTACATTTGCGAGGGCCGGGTGCAATTTACGGTACATCGCAGCATGGTGAACTTGACCTAACATTTACCCGTTTGACAGATGTCAAAGCTATTTCTAATGCAAGAGAATATGCTCAGAGATTTATAGATAAAGGCTGCAAACTGGTACAATACCCAGTGTTAAACGAACGCGTTAGCAAGCTTCGAGCTGTGACAAACTTAAACTAAAAATATCATGCATTATATACATCCCCAATCAAAAGTAGTGACGGTAGCGTAGCCATGTATTCAGGCACAACACTCACGCGATTTTCCGGTAGAATTCTTGGTGCACACCAAAAATTCGACAGCGTATCGCGGCGTCATTTAACCAAGATGGGAATTAAAAAGAATGAATTTCCTGGCATCCGTCAGATACTCCATTTCGAAGGACTAAAAGGACCGGACGCTATCAAACGAAAAAGTCCTGCCAAGGATGAACCATGGCACTACATTGATCCGTTCAATGATGAAGATACAGCTTTGATAGAACTTATTAAAGACCACTACGATAACTTAGTTTTAGATATTAAACGTAATGAAACTGAAAAAGTAGCATTTGAAGCAGCGTGGCTTGCGCATGCAATAGTAGATGGTTTAACTCCAGCCCATCATTATCCTTACGAAGAGAAGCTGCTTGAGCTCCGTGAAGGGCAAGGCTTGGAGACCAGAGATTCTCTGAAAAATAAGTGGCTTCTACCCGGAACCACACCCACCAGGCAATTGAAGAACAATTGGAAAATGTGGGGACCAAAAGGACTTATGACAGCTCATGGCTTGTTTGAGATTGGCATTGCAACGATGATCAAGCCGTTAAGCTTTAGTGATAGTGTACCAACGGCTCACGAGGCAGAAATGTTCGGCAAACACGGTATCGGAGCTGGATTTTTAAAAGCCGCAAGGGAAATAGCAGTTCTCGAGATGTACGAAAAGTATCTTCTAAAAGGCTGGACTCCTAAACTTACCTGGCAGGTTCGACACGCTTTAGCGCCCATAATTATCCGAACAATCACACTTGCTTGGTATCAGGCTATACAAGACGCTCAAGAGTCATAATCCTCATGAATATCCGTATAACATCTGGTGCACTTAAAAATACTATCCTCAAAGCACCATCAGGACATAGAACTCATCCAATGAGTGAAAAGTTAAGGAGCGCTCTATTTAATACCCTGGGCGATATAGCGGGCCTTACCGTTTTAGATGCTTTTGCCGGTACAGGAGCAATTGCTTTAGAAGCCATAAGCCGCGGTGCAAGCAGTGCGATACTACTTGAAAATGACTCTCGTGCACAAGCTGTTATACGGGAAAATATACACTATCTGCATCTTGAAACAGTAGTAAAGTTAACTAAGGCACCGGTTTATACATGGTCAGAAAAAAATCCAGAGCAGCTGTTTGATATCGTGATTGCAGACCCCCCATTTGACGAGATCCAGGATAGTGCGCTCTCTAGACTGTCTTCGCATCTCACAGAAAACGGTGTACTAGTAATAAATCTGCCATCTAGTTATAAGGTTCCGGAATTTGAAAAACTGTCTCAGGTTAAAACAAAATTACATGGAAAAGCGCAGCTAGTATTTTACAAAAACTAATAACCGTGCTATAGTATGGTAATATGGAGAGTCTACGCCCAGAGGACAGAATTATACTATCGCACGACGGTGATTATCACCGGTTAAAGAAAATTAACACTGAGTTTGGCAGTAAAATTACTGCAGTAAAACTAGGCCATTCATTTTTATGGGCACCGAAAGCACGTTTAATTCATAGACTGCTCCAAATGCAGGGACTAGACATGATCTTAGATGCAAAACTTGAAGAGGAACCCGATCAAATGGGCGGGGTGGTTGAAACGTTCTTAGGATATGGAGCGCGCCCTAACTTTAGAAAACTTACCGTAAGTGGTATGGCACCCGTTGATTCCTTAGTAGTTGCTCAGGAAGTAGCCGGTGATTCTAAGATAGTTGTGGGTCTTCCAGAAAGCACTTCACCATTTTTCCAGCTTGTATTAAACAATATTGAAGATGCTAACAATAAGTTGAGTGAGCCAATAGAGACCGCTATGTGTAATGCGCACGATATACAAGCGGTAAAAAATGTTGGAATAACGTCTGTTATAGCAACAGGAATAAGAATGCCGGGTCAAAATCCTAATGATCACGCCAAGGTGATGACCCCATTCGACGCCATTCAAGCGAACGCTGATTATGTATTGCTTGGGCGTACGGTTAACGATGAGGATGATAGGTCGGCCGCATTAGAGAATATACTGGAAAATATGCGCCGCAACGGGTAGAATATGGGAGATTTGGCGCGGTGGTGGACCTGCCTGCCGGCAGGCAGGATTGGTAGATGTTATGTATACAGTTTATGCATTGTGTAGCGAGTTTAGAAACTATATTTATGTAGGTATTACTAATGATATTGACCGTCGTCTGAACGAGCACAATAAATGTTTAAATAAAACCACAAAAGCATACGCGCCATTTATATTATTCTATACAGAAGAATATCCTTCGCGAGTAACATCATGGAAGCGCGAAAAGTACCTTAAATCAGGTTTTGGGAAAGAATTTTTGAAAAGTGTGTTATCTTCTGTAGAATAATCTTATTGGCGCGGTGGTGGAATTGGTAGACACGCTTGCCTTAGGAGCATGTGCCGTAACGGTGTGAGAGTTCGAGTCTCTCCCGCGCCACCATAGTAACTGGCTAAGGCCAGTTTTTTTATGTTTCTAAACTGTTTGCGTTCTGCTCTAATTAATCAGCTAAAAGCTTGATGGCATTAGGGACGATTTTAACCTCTACGGGGGTATGGGTAACGACTTCACCGTCAATTTCTACGGGGCGCATCGGCTTAATGTATAGCTGGGCGCTTTTGAATGGAATGAGTTTTACGTGACGTGCTTTCTTATGCATACCAAGTTCGAATAGCAGCATTGCATACATATAATGCAACCTACTTCTACGGACTCCAAAAGCAACTAAAACAAGTTGATTTTTATAGACCGAAGCATGGCGCGATACTGGTAAGTGGCCATGGTACCGGCCATTCGCAATTAATAAATGATGCGTAAAGAATGAGTATTCTTTGCCTTCTGTAACCATCGTGCAAAGGATGGCTTTATGTGTAATGAGGTTTTTTACACCGCTCAGTACATATGCTACTTGTCCAAAAATACGTTTTGTCACATTAGAGATGTTCAAAGAAACACTTACCGGCATCCCCACTGCCGCTATGTTTGCGAATAAGTGTCCATTTACTTCGCCGAGTGAAACTTTTCTGATTTTTGCTTTCTCGAATTTGGCAAGTGCTTCTTCGGCCTCAACAGGCATACCCGTGCTACGCACAAAAGCATTGCCAGTTCCCAAGGGAAGGAATCCATACACAATATATTTTCGATTTTTCAATTTGTTCAGCACAGCATCGATGGTGCCGTCACCGCTTCCAACGAGCACGCATTCTATGTTGTTAAGACGAGCAAGTGAATCTAATGATTTCTCCAGACCATTCAGAGAACTTACTTTGATTACTTTTACAATCTCAAATCTTTTTGATTCATTCAGTTTGTACTGGACGAGATCAGATAAGATTTTGGCTTGGCGGGAATGTTCATTTATGAACAAGACAGTGCGCATTTAAAAACTCCGTTATAATGACAAGTATGCGCAGTGTTACCCGAGACGTCAATATGCCAGACTCAATTCCTGACTATATGGCAAAATCCGTAGCTGATATGAATTTTGATAAGCTTCGTAAGGATGGAATTAAATATATTGCATTCGATGCTGATAGTACATTGGTGCACTTTTCTAGAAATGAGTTATCTGATGGTACTCGCAAAGCGTTACTGAAAAACAAAAATAAATTCCGCGGTTGGTGTATCGCCAGTAACAGACTAGCCGGAAGTCTTAAAGAGCTAGGTGCTGATTTGGGATTTCCTGTATTTGCTGCCACCTTATTCACTCGTAAACCCAGTCGAAGGTATTTTCGAGGACTCATTGCTCATTTTGATGCAAAGCCTGAAGAAATCGCCATGGTAGGAGATAAGCTTATTGCAGATATGTTTGGCGCTAAACGGATGGGGCTTAAAACGGTCTGGGTAGAGCGAATAGGACCAGATAGTATTTTTGATACATTGCTCAGAACGCGCCCGAAAGAAACAAAGCTCATCAAGGAATATCTGAAACATTATCAATAGGGTATAATCGCTGATATGAGTATTTCTACACAACCCGTCAAAGGCGCACGGGATTTCTACCCGGTTGATATGAGCAAACAAAACTATATTTATAACGTTTGGCGGCAGGCTTGCCAGCGTTTTGGCTATGAAGAATACGACGCTCCAATTCTTGAAAATACTGAATTATATTTACAAAAAGGCAGCCAGGAGATAGTTGATGAACAGACCTACACCTTCACTGATCGTGGTGGCCGAAGCCTTACTATACGAACAGAAATGACGCCAAGCGTTAGCCGCATGGTAGCCGGCAAGCAACAACAGCTCGGCTATCCGCTGAGGCTCTTCTCTATACCTCAGTGTTGGCGCTACGAACGAATGCAGCGTGGCCGTGGCCGTGAATTTTACCAACTTAACGCTGATATATTTGGCGACGCTAGTTTATTTGGCGATCAAGAAATAATCGAACTTTCGGATACAATCATGCAGCGTTTCAATGCATCGCGTAACATGTACTCGATTCGAATAAGCAGCCGAAAATTATTAAATGAACTGTTTGAGCTCATTGGACTTAATGAAACCCAATCAGATAGTATGCGGCGCGTCATTGACGGCTATCATAAAATGGACGCTGCTGAGTTTAGTGCCAAGGTTGATGCATTACTTGCACCGAACCAACGTGAATCGGGAGCCTTTCAAATAATGCAGGAATTTTTGCAAGCCAATGCAATCGATAAGCTCCCTGATGCAGTTAATCAGTCTCCGCATGCTCATAACCTCAAGGCACTGTTGCTTTCACTTGAATCAACAGGCATAACAAACGCTCAATTCGATCCGACAATTATTCGCGGCTTTGACTACTATACGGATGTTGCTTTTGAGGTTGTAGATATGGATCCAGAAAATAACCGTAGCATGTTTGGCGGCGGTAGGTACGAAGGTCTCGTCGGTATGTTTGGCGGTGATAACATAACGGCGGTTGGATTTGGGATGGGCGATATAACGCTCCACAATTTCTTGGATACCCATAATCTATGGCCAACACTTCCACCAGCCACAGAAGTCTACATAGCAGTCATAGGTGATGTAGTAATTGGTGCACAAGGCATAGCCAAACATTTACGTGATATGGGCGTTAATACAGCAATAGATACATCTGGAAGAAAATTAGATAAACAGATCAAAACAGCAGAAAAACACGGTATTAAATATGTACTTTTTGTGGGTGACAATGAACTTGCAAATGAACAATTCAAGCTCAAAAATATTGTAGACGGAACCGAAGAAGTGCACGGGTTGGAGCGCCTGGTTAGCATTATTCAAGATTCACGTGACGGCAATTAATCACGCACTGACAGGTGCTGTTATCGGGTTGACGTTCAGTAATCCCATCACGGCCGTAGTCGGAGCTTTTGCTTCTCACTTTATTCTTGATGCGCTACCGCATTTTGGTTTTAGGAATCTTAACGAACGAGGCAGACGGTTCGGTGCCATGCTGCTGAGCGATATGCTCCTGTGCTACATACTTGTGGCACTCTTAGTCATTCTCCAGCCAGAACAGTGGTTTATTGCTTGCATAGCGGCATTTGCAGCGGCGAGCCCGGATTTTATGTGGGCTCCTGATTACATTCGCACTCTGAGGGGTAAAAACGAGCGTGGTGTATCAAACCCACTCAAATGGTTTCATTCTGTAATTCAGTGGTATCAGAAACCCCCAGGTGCTTTTTTGGAACTGCTATATGCGGTGGCTATAATCGCGCTTCTTGCGACGCTCATAAAAAACTGATAGAGTACGCATCTGATATGCAGGTAAAAACTACTCACACCAATCCAACCAAAGCCGTTGTCGCTGTCATTGCCCACGCAGATGAGTTAAACGGCATTAAACTGCACGTACTATCACACTTCAACAATGTGAAAGTACCGGGTTTTCGAGAGGGCAAAGTTCCAGCCGATTTGTTAGAAAAACATATTGATAGCAATGTCTTACAGCCGCGTTTTTTGGAAGAAGCTATAGAGCAACTCTACTCACAAGCCTTAAAGTCAGAAGCCTTGCGAGCTGTTGGTCAGCCTAAGATATCTATAAAGAAGTTCGTGCCATTTACCGATCTTGAATTTGATGCAGAGGTAGATGTTATAGGAACAGTGAAACTTGCCGATTACAAAAAGATTTCTGTTAAAAAGCCCGAGATAAAAGTCACAGTTGATGACGTTAAGAACGTGATGGAATCGCTCCGTAATCAACTCGCTGAGAAAGAAGACGTCGATCGAGCAGCAAAAAACGCTGATCAAGTATGGATAGATTTCAAAGGTGTAGATGCTAAAGGTGCTCCCATCAATGGCGCTGACGGAGAAAACTATCCGCTGACTCTCGGCAGTAATGCCTTCATTCCTGGGTTTGAAGAGCAGCTTATTGGTAAAAAAGCCGGTGACGAAACTACTTTTACAGTTACATTTCCTAAAGATTATGGCGTGAGTAGTCTACAGAACAAAAAAGTAACATTCACGGTGTCAATCTCTAAAGTACAAGAAGTTGTCTTGCCAAAGGTAGATGATGAACTAGCTAAAAAAGCTGGTCCGTTTAAAACGCTTGCCGAACTCAAAGCTGATATAAAAAAGCAGTTAACACATGAGAGAAACCACGAAGTACAGCGCGACTATGAATCTGAACTTATGAAAAAAATTAGCGATAAGTCCACCGTTGATTTGCCGCAACTACTCATCGATGAGCAAATAGAACGCATGATGACAGACTTGCGACAAAATCTGACGTATCGCGGTCAAACAATGCAAGAGTACTTGAAAGAACAGCAAAAATCAGAAGAAGAGTATAAAACCGAAGTCGTAAAACCCCAGGCAGAAGCTCGTACGAAAGCCAGCGTGTTACTAGCGGAAATTTCTGAAAGAGAAAATCTGACAGTCACACCGGAAGAAATCAGTGTCCGTATACAGCTCCTTAAAGGCCAGTACAAAGATGCACAAATGCAAGCTGAGCTAGATAAGCCTGAAGCGAGACGTGAGATCGCATCACGCCTGTTGACTGAAAAAACCATCGCCAAGGTCGTGGAGTATGCGGCGGCATAATCATGAGATGGACCCTGACGACCTTCGTCAGCTAGACGAAAGTGTAGAGCGAGTTTACTGGGAGCTGTCCGATTCAGAGGAATTACTGAATGCATTAAGCCATTTAGACAATAGTCGTGATTATAGGTATATTTCCGGATATGATGAACTGGAAGTTTCAGCAAAAGATTCAATCGATGTATCCATATTGGCTACAGCTGCTGTATCCGGTTGCTCTGCTATATGGTGCGGAGCGATGAGCCAGGCTTTAGAGATCCGCGGGTATGAATCATGGACTGACATCTTGGAGACTGGAGCTGTTTCGAGTGGTGTCGTGTTCGGTATCACCATCGGCACATGGGGACTGCGCAAAGCGATAAGAAGATATAGAAATATTGACAGATATTGATACAAGTGATATAATGTAACAAATATGAGTACAATACAAGAGCCGAACGGTGAGTTTATAAATAGATTATTTCCAGAAGATGCAATCAAGCCGTCAAAGAGACAGTTAGATGAGATAGCATATCAGCAACAGAATATGGATACTGATCGGCATACAAATCTGGCCGATAGGATTCGTGGGCTAAGTGATGCTCAGATTTTATCGTTTGGGCTCATAGCTACAGGCTCAATGGTATATACCGGTTCACTGATTGCAGAAGCTTCAATAGTCGAGTCTGCGGATGCGGTGAGCGTAGTTGGACTAGGCGCAGCAGCAGTCGGAACAATTTTATCAGTGATCCATCGATAGATATAATTGATAGTTAGCACTCAGTATTGACGAGTGCTAATTTGCTTTATATACTGTGGTAGTAAACGAGGTTTTATATGAGTCCCGTTAGAAAATTAAGGAATAGCCAATGATAATCACAAATTATACAAGAAAGGGTTTCTAACGGGATGAGCGTATTAGTACCAACAGTTATTGAAAGCGATGGCCGCTACGAGCGAGCATATGATATCTACTCTCGACTGCTTAAAGACCGTATTATTTTCCTGGGATCTGATGTTAACGAGGCATCAGCGAATATTATAATTGCTCAGATGTTGTTCCTGCAGTCTGAGGACGCTAAAAAAGACATTTATTTTTATATAAACAGTCCAGGTGGAAGCGTCTATGATGCGCTCGCCATTTATGACACGATGAACTATGTAACTCCGGATATTCAGACAGTCGGGATAGGTGTGCAAGCAAGCGCAGCCGCTTTTCTGCTGAGTAGTGGTACTAAAGGTAAACGATTCTTGCTACCACACAGTACAGTTATGATTCACCAGCCAAGTAGCGGCACGCGTGGCAAAGTCACTGACCAGGAAATTGATCTAAGAGAAGCCTTACGGCTAAAAAAGCTTTTGACTGAGATTATGGCAAAGAATACTGGTCAAAAAGTATCAAAAGTACATTCCGATATGGAACGGGACTACTGGATAGATGCCAAAGAGGCTGTTGCATACGGCATTGCCGACAAGGTTATAGACAACCCACCTAAATAATTAAATTTGCAAATACACACCCCAATCCACGTGATTAGATAATTAAGTATTGACTTTGATGGTCGAACCAGGCAGACTGTATCGTAAGAAGTAGTGTACTCTGGGCAGTGCTGTTTTTTACCAAAAAAACACGCTCAAAACCCCCATTGGTAGTGATCTTCGCCCGAAAGCCCAAAAAACTACAACAATCTAATCAAGGAGCATTGCTATATATGGTTAAGACGTCAACCAAGAAAGCAGCGATACAAAAACGTACCTATTACACTAAAAACGACGATGCACTCGCAATACCGAATCTGGTAGATCACCAAAATGCATCTTTCCAGTGGTTTATCGAAGAAGGTTTAGGTGAACTACTCGCCGAAATCAGTCCAATAGATGACTACACGGGCACTAAATTATCATTAAGTTTCAAGGATTATCGTTTTGAAGATCCTAAACTGAGCGAAGCAGAAGCACGCGAAAATAACGTCAGCTACGATGCTCCGTTAAAAGCGACTGTCCAGTTAACAAACAAGGTTACAGGCGAAGTAAAAGACCAGGAAATATACCTGGGTGATTATCCATGGATGACCACCCGCGGTACTTTTGTTATTAACGGTGCTGAGCGTGTTGTAGTAAGCCAGTTAATCCGAAGTCCAGGTGTCTTCTATACATCAGACATCAGCGGCACAAAGAAACTCTACGGCGCTAAGGTCATTCCTGGTCGTGGTGCATGGCTAGAATTTGAAACAGCTGCTAATGGAGCACTGTTCGTTAAAATTGACCGAAAACGTAAAATTGCTGTCACTACACTCCTCAAAGCCCTCGGAATGAATGAAGCTGACATGAAGGAAGCTTTCAAACACGTTGACCAGGGCGAATTGAACCACATTGACCAAACACTTGAAAAAGACCCAAGTAAAACAGCAAACGAAGCGTTGATCGAAGTCTATCGACGACTTCGTCCAGGCGATCTGGCGACCGTAGACAACGCGCGTGGTCTTATTGAAAACATGTTCTATAACCAAAAACGCTTCGACTTTAGCCGCGTAGGACGCTACAAGGTTAACAAGCGACTTAACCTCGATGTTCCAAACACGGCTGAAAACCGTATTATGCGACGCGAAGATATGATTGCAATCATTGCTGAACTTATCCGTTTGAACGTTACCCAGCAACCAGCTGACGATATCGACAGCCTGGCAAACCGCCGGGTTAAATTGGTCGGTGAACTCGTACAGCGTCAATTCCGTATTGGTCTGCTTCGTATGGAGCGCAATACCAAGGACCGCATGAGCATGAGCGAAATCGAGACTGTTACACCGGCTCAGCTTATCAATGCACGTCCGATAGTTGCGGCTGTTCGTGAATTCTTTGCTAGCTCGCAGTTGTCGCAGTTCATGGATCAGATTAACCCATTAAGTGAACTTGCACACAAGCGACGACTCAGTTCCATGGGTCCTGGTGGACTGTCCCGTGAACGCGCTGGCTTTGAAGTTCGCGATGCTCATGCGACTCACTATGGTCGTATCTGTGCAGTTGAGACACCAGAAGGTGCAAACATTGGACTCGTACTAAACATGGCAAGCTATGCACGTATTAATGAATACGGATTCCTTGAAACACCATATAGAAAAGTTATTAACGCCGTAACAGCCAAGCATGCTGCCGGTCATATAGCGAGTGCTGATCTTAAAGACGAAGACGATAAAATCATCGTTAAGAAAGACAGCAAAATTACAGAAGCTCAAGCCAAGAAGCTTGAATCAATCAAAAGCCGAACTACTTGGCCAGTGAAAGCGCAAGTTACTTCAGAAGTTGTGTATCTAGACGCAGCCGACGAAGAAGCAGCCGTAATTGCGAGCGCTGGTGAAGAACTCGATGATAACGGCTTTTTCGTGAGCGACCGTGTCAGTGCACGAAGTCACCTAAGTTCTGGAGAAGTAGATGCGGATGATGTTACGCATATGGATGCATCACGCAAACAAATCATCGGTACCAGTGCTGGACTGATTCCATTCATTGAAAAGAACTATGTTTACCGATCATTGATGGGTAGTAACCAGCAACGCCAAGCTGTACCTTTGGTACGTCCAAAAGCTCCAATTATTGGAACAGGACTTGAAGCAGAAGCAGCTATGAATACCGGTCAGTTGATTACAGCAGAAGACGACGGTGAAGTTATAAGTGCGACTGGTGAAAAAGTTGTTGTGAAATACGGCAAAAACACTAAGACGTATGAACCGCTTCATTACGTTCGTAGCAATGAAGGCACAAGCATTAATCAACGCGTGGTTGTTTCAACTGGTGACAAGGTCAAAGAAGGTGATGTGCTTGTAGAAGGCATGTCAGTTGAAGATGGTGAGCTAGCGCTCGGAAAAGATCTCCGTGTGGCGTTTATGCCATGGGGCGGATACAACTTTGAAGATGCTATCATCATCAGCCGTCGGCTTGTAGAAGACGATACATTGACCTCAATTCATATCGTTGATTTTATGGTTGAAGTTCGTGAAACCAAGTTAGGCCCTGAAATTGTAACTCGTGATATCCCTAACGTGTCAGAAGACGCATTGCGTCATCTTGACGAAGACGGTATCGTGCGAATTGGTGCAGAAGTACATCCCGGCGATATATTGGTCGGTAAAATCACACCAAAAGGTGAACAAGAACTGAGTTCAGAAGAACGATTACTCCGTGCTATATTTGGCGAGAAGGCGAAAGAAGTTCGCGATACTTCACAGCGAATGAGTAACGGTAAGCACGGTAAGGTTGTTGGCGTGAAAGTATTCTCACGTGAACGTGGTCATGACTTAAAAGCTGGTGTTTTGATGCAAATCCAGGTCTTTGTGGCCCAGATGCGCAAAATTGCAGTCGGTGATAAATTAGGTGGTCGTCACGGTAACAAGGGTGTTATCGCTCGGATTCTACCCGCTGAAGATATGCCGTTCACAGAAGACGGAACACCAATGGATATCCTACTGAATCCGCTCGGCGTACCAAGTCGTATGAACATTGGACAGCTGTTCGAGACCCACTTGGGTATGGCGGCAGAAGTGCTTGGGCTTAAAATTGCGACTCCACCATTTGATGGTGTACCGACGGCAAAGATTCATGAACTATTGAAAGAAGCTGGCTTGCCAGAAGATGGTAAACAGCAGCTGTATGACGGCCGCACCGGTGAAGCGTTCCAAGAGCGAACAACTGTCGGAAACATGTACATGATTAAGCTTAATCACATGATTGCCGATAAGATTCACGCCCGTTCTACAGGACCATACACTATGGTTACGCAGCAGCCACTCGGTGGTAAGGCGCAGAATGGTGGACAGCGATTCGGGGAAATGGAAGTGTGGGCACTTGAGGCTTACGGCGCGAGCAATACGCTTCAAGAAATGTTGACTCTTAAATCTGACGATGTTTACGGACGAAGCAAGGCTTACGAATCAATCATCAAGGGTACTGAGATTGTTGGACCAAAAGTCCCTGAGAGCTTCAACGTTCTTGTAAAAGAACTGCAAGGCTTAGGACTTAAAGTCGACATGATCATGCAGGATGAAGCGATTGATGCAGAAGAAGTTTTGGCTGAGAGCATCAAGGACGAAGGCGAACACCAAGCTGAAGTCATTGTTCCAGAAGATGCCGCCAGTGATGTAGATGTCACTGTGGAAGCAACTGCCGATGAATTTGTTGTTATGGAACTCGAAGATGATATCCCAGCAACCACGGTAGCGAGTGTAATTGAAGATAACGATGAAGCCGATGATCAGAAGGAGGAGGCGTAAATGAGACGATATAGCTACGGGACCGATATTGCGGATTTTGATGCAGTCCGCTTAGCGGTTGCCAATTCCGAAGACATTCTTGACTGGAGTCATGGTGAAATTACGAAACCAGAGACTATCAACTACCGAACCCAAAAACCAGAACGAGACGGGTTGTTCTGCGAACGAATCTTTGGACCTGTTAAAGACATTAACCCGCATGATGCCAAGTACAAAGGCGTAAGATCACGCGAAGCAGCCGTTGATAAGAACGGTGAAATCGTTACGCGTGCAATTGTCCGACGCGAACGAATGGGTCACATTGCTTTAGCTGCTCCAGTAGCGCACATTTGGTTCCTTCGTGGAACACCAAGTGCTATGGGCTTATTGCTTGGCCTGACTGTAAAAAATCTAGAACGCGTGGCTTACTTTGCGAGTTACATAGTTAAGTCTGTCAACACAGAAGCACGCGACACCTATCTTGCTGATAAGGAAGCAGAGTTAAATGCTGCACACGAAGCTATCAAGGCTCGTTACGAATCTGAAGCCAAAGATGAAAATGCAAATGTTAAAGCGCTTGCAGAAATGCAGACGAAAGAGCTTGAAGAAGTTTCAGGTCAGTACGAAGTCCTAAAAAGCCAACTGAGCAGCTTAGAGAAGTACAACCTTATCAGTGAGTCTGACTACCGGGCATTGCCTGATGAGTTAGCAGATATGATAACGGTCGGCATGGGCGGCGGTGCATTAATGGATCTGCTTGCAGATATTGATTTGAAAACTTTGATTGCTAGTCTGAGCGAAGAAGCTGATGAAACCAAAGGCCAGCGTAAAAAGAAAATCATGAAGCGTTTACGACTGCTGGAAAGCATGCTTCGGGCTGGGATTAAACCAGAGAGCATGTGTATTACGGTCTTGCCGGTTATTCCTCCAGATCTACGACCAATGGTACAGCTTACCGGCGGCCGATTTGCAACGAGTGATCTCAACGATCTATACCGACGCGTTATTAACCGTAACAACCGACTTAAAAAACTGATAGAGCTCAATGCTCCAGAGGTTATCTGCCGTAACGAACAACGCATGCTTCAAGAAGCTGTCGATGCGCTTATTGATAACAATAGTGCTCGTTCTGGTCGTGCTGTAGCAGCTACTGGCCAACGCCGACGTCTTAAGAGCTTGAGTGACTTACTTAAAGGTAAGCAAGGACGTTTCCGCCAAAACCTTCTTGGTAAGCGCGTTGACTATTCTGGTCGATCCGTCATTGTTTCCGGACCAGAACTGAAGATGTTCCAATGTGGTTTGCCAAAGATGATGGCTCTAGAACTATTCAAGCCATTTGTTATCGGCTGGTTAATTCAAAACGATTACGCTCATAACATTCGTAGCGCAACGCGCATGATTGAAACCGGTGAAACCGAGGTGTGGGATGCTCTAGATGAAGTCATTAAGAATAAATACGTTCTCCTTAACCGCGCACCATCGCTGCACCGTCTAAGTATCCAGGCGTTTCAGCCAGTGCTTATTGAGGGGCGTGCTATTCAGTTACACCCACTCGTTTGTAAAGGGTTTAATGCCGACTTTGATGGTGACCAGATGGCGGTTCACTTACCTCTGTCTGATGCTGCTCAAGCAGAAGCCAGGGATATCATGGCGAGCAATAAGAACCTGCTTAAGCCCGCTGACGGTACTCCAATACTTCATATTGAGCAAGATATTGTACTTGGAGCGTACTACCTAACCTATCAACCGATAGATACGGCCAAAACTGTTAAATCGTTTGTCGGGATTGAAGAAGCTGTTATGGCTCATGATGGCGGCAGCTTGAAGCTACAGGATAATATTCGCATGAATTTCCGTGGCAAGATCGTTGAGTCAACACTCGGCCGCGTGCTATTTAACGAGATATTCCCAGAAGATTTCCCGTTCCAGGATGAAGCTATGACCAAGAAGAAACTAAATCAGGCGCTTAGTTCCGCTTACCAAAAGTACGGACAAGAAGTCACAGCTGAGATAGCTGACCACTTGAAAGATCTTGGATTCCATTACGCTACTAAATCAGGTTTGAGCGTAGGGATGGGCGACTTTAACCCTATTGCGGGCATTGATAAGCTGCTTGCCACCGGTGAAGAACGCGCTGCTGCGATTAGTGAGCAGTACGACCAAGGACTCATTACTGAAGATGAGCGACACCGTTTGACTGTCGATAACTGGACTAAGATTGAAAACGAAGTTCAAAATACATTAGCAGTTCAGCTTGAAACTGATACAACCGCTATGTCTATATCCATAAATTCTGGTGCTCGCGGTAACATATCACAGATGAAAAACGCTGTTGGTATGCTAGGTGTCCAATCTGACGCAACCGGTCGTGCCATTGAATTACCAGTAAAATCAGGCTATATCCAAGGTTTGACACCACTGGAATACTTCACAGGTACACGTGGTACCCGTAAAGCATTGATCGATATCGCATTGAAAACTGCTGATGCTGGTTACTTAACACGTCGTTTGGTAGATGTATCGCAAGATGTATTTACTATTGATGATGACAATACTGATCCAGGCTTCCCAATGTACCGTTCTGACGCTGAGGAAATTGGTGTCGATTACGCATTACGTCTGACTGGACGATATGTTGCAGAAGACGTGAAGGGGTATGTAAAAGCTGAAGAGCTCATTACTCCTGAAATTGCTAAGAAGATGGATGCCGACGAAAAGATTGACGGCGTTCGAATAATGAGCGCGTTGTCTTGTACGAGCGTGCGCGGCGTCCCGCAGAAGTCATATGGTGTTGACCCGGCAACCGGTCAATTAGTAACATCTCATGCGCCTATCGGAGTTATAGCTGCGCAGTCTATAGGTGAACCTGGCACCCAGCTAAGTCTTGACTCTAAGCACCGTTCCGGTTCTGTTGTAGCTGATGATACTGCCCAAGGGTTAAACCGTATCGAGGAATTGTTTGAAGTTCGTCAACCAAAGGGTGCAGCGTTCTTGAGTGAAATTTCTGGAACCGTTTCTACCTGGGAAGAAGGTGATCACTACATCGTTCAGGTTACGGCTGCAGACGAAGCCAAAATCGAATTCCCAATTGGTGGACGTACTGTACGTGTTGCCAGTGGAAGTGAAGTAACTATTGGCGATGTCTTAGCTACAGAAGAAGACGGTAGCAAGCCACTTGTAGCAAAAGTCAGCGGAAAAGTTGAAGTTACTGATAAGAAAATTTCAATTATTCCTGGCGGCAAGGGACTGGTTCGCTATGAAATCCCGGGCTATAAGCAAATTCAGGTCAAAGACGGCGACACACTTGTTGCCGGTGACCGACTGACAAATGGTTCTATCAACTTACAGGACTTGATGCGATTGCAAGGCGTTGAAGCGACCCAGCGATACATCATGAACGAAATTCTACATATATTTGCTGGACAAGGTCAGAATATTTCAGATAAGCACCTTGAAATTATTGTGCGTCAGATGTTCAGCCGCGTTCAGATTGAAGATTCAGGTGACAGTGACTTTGTAACTGGTGATATTGTCAGCAAGCTAGCGGTTCATGAGACAAACGATAAACTTGTTTCTGAAAGTAAGAATCCAGCTATGTTCAACCAGTTGTTGCTTGGGATTACTAAAGCAAGCCTTTCAACAGATTCATTCCTCAGTGCAGCCAGCTTCCAAGACACGACCCGTGTCCTGATTGCTGCAGCGACCAGTGGAAAGATAGATAAACTATACGGTCTTAAGGAAAATGTCATCCTTGGCCGACGCATTCCTGTCGGTACTGGCTACCGTGCTCATGAGCGCAGTCTTGAACTAGATGAGATGCTCCATGAAGAGCCGGTCATCGCAGCCGAAGAAAGCTAACCATCGTGCAGTGGTGGTATTAATTACCTCTCATTGCATGTCTCACGAACAGATACTTGCGTAAGATGTACGTATCTGGTAAGATAGCCCAGATTCAATATTAAGCAGTCCGAGCCCGGCGAAGGCATACCCGAGAGCAGCAGATTGCACAACTAAGGAGTTACATGCCAACAATTAATCAATTGGTTCGCAAACCTCGTAAAAAGGCGTCTGTTAAAAGCAAATCGCCTGCTATGCAGCGCGTTGTGAACAACTTAAAAACAACGAATTACGAAAAACCGGCACCTTTCAAGCGTGGTGTATGTGTGAAGGTGACTACTAAGACACCAAAGAAACCAAACTCAGCACTCCGGAAGGTCGCTCGCGTGCGTCTTACGAACGGATATGAAGTATGGGCATATATTGGCGGTGAAGGTCATAACCTACAAGAACATGCTGTGGTGCTTGTTCGTGGCGGTCGCGTAAAAGACCTTCCAGGTGTCCGTTACCACGTTGTCCGTGGCAGCCTTGACCTTCAAGGTGTGAATGACCGCAAGCAAGGTCGTAGTAAATACGGGACCAAGAAGGGATAAGTCATGCCAAGGAAAGTTACAAAATCACTCGTTAGAAAAATCAATCCTGATCGTCAATACGACAGTGTAATGGTGCAAAAGGTTATCAACCGCGTTATGCGCCATGGTAAGAAGCAAACGGCTGAAACGTTAGTCTATGCTGGTATGCAGAAAGCTGCAGATAAGCTGAAGGTCCAAAACCCTGTCGACGTATTTGATCAAGCTATGAAAAATGTACAGCCTCAAATGGAAACTCGTTCACGCCGTGTTGGCGGTGCTAACTATCAGATTCCATTTGAAGTCAAAGGTCAGCGCCAGAACCACCTAACCATTATGTGGTTTGTAGAAGCTGCCCGCTCACGCAAGGGTATGAGTATGGCTGATCGTCTGGCTTTAGAGCTAGTTGACGCATATAATGGCGCCGGTTCTGCTGTTAAGAAAAAAGAAGACACGCATAAAATGGCTGAAGCCAACCGAGCATTCGCTCACTTTGCGAGGTATTAATGTCCGGACATGGCGAATCGATTCATTTAGCTCATCCGTTTCTAGCCGGCTTCGCGCCTGCACGGTTTGAGGCTACAACTACACAACTTCGTGAGTGTTTCGATGCGATACAAGAAAAAGCTGAGGAAGTCGGAGAAGTTCCAGTTTCACCAGCATTAGCTCACGGAGTCGCATATATGGGACGAATCGCCGTTTATTTAGAAGAACCAGTCAGTACAATTGATAGACTGTTTGCCTGGGACGACATTAATTTTCAATTAACACACAACCTGGGTGGACTAGGTTTAACAGAGGGAAGCACACAATAATGGCACAGAAGAAATTTGAACTCGGGAAAATACGTAACATGGGTATTATTGCTCATATTGACGCCGGTAAAACAACAACAACTGAAGGTATTTTGTACCGAACTGGACTGAAGCACAAAATTGGAGCTGTTCATGAAGGCGGTACTACTACTGACTGGATGGATCAGGAGCGCGAGCGTGGTATTACCATTGTTTCGGCCGCTGTAACCTGCTTCTGGAAAGATCATCAAATTAACATTATTGATACACCTGGACATATCGACTTTACAGTAGAAGTTGAGCGTTCATTACGCGTGCTCGATGGTGCCTGCGTGGTTTTTGACGGTAAAATGGGTGTAGAATCACAGTCTGAAACAGTTTGGCGCCAAGCAGACAAATACAACGTTCCACGTATTTGTTTTATAAATAAGATTAACCAAACCGGAGGCGATTTTTACAAATCTCTCGATTCGATTCACAACCGTCTGAGCAAGCGAGCGTTTCCAGTGCATTTGCCAATTGGCTTTGAGCAAGAAATCAATGGTGTGATTGATCTCGTGAGTATGAAAGCTTATACCTACAAGGATTTTACGGATAAAAATCTAACCGAAGAAGAAGTGCCGGCAGATATGGTTGAAAAAGCCAAAAAATATCGAAGCCTATTGATTGAAAATGCCGTCGCTGAAGACGAAAAAATGTTAGAAAAGTACTTTGAAGTGGGCGAAGAGGGTCTAACCGAGGATGATATTCGCCACACTATTCGCGCAGCAGTACTGTCTGGAAATTTCTTTGCAGTAACTGGTGGTGACGGACGCGGTGTAATCGTGGAAAAGGTTCTCGATATGGTAACCGATTACCTTCCAAGTCCTGAAGAGCGAGGAAGCACCTGGGGAACGGATCCTAAAACAGGTGATGAAATTGAGCGTAAACCATCTGAAGCCGAGCCTATGGCGGGACTGGCATTTAAGATCACAACTGATCCTTTTGTCGGTAAACTTGCCTATTTCCGCGTGTACTCCGGCACTTTGAAATCTGGCAGCTACATCTTTAACAGTTCTACGGGTCAGAAGGAGCGTGTTGGACGTATTGTAAGAATGCAAGCAGATAAACGCGAGGATATAGAAGAAGTAGGAGCAGGTGACATAGCTGCTATAGTGGGCTTAAAAGGTACGACTACCGGGCATACCCTGTGTGATCAGAGTAATCCTGTCGTACTTGAAAGCATCACATTCCCTGAGCCGCCAGTAAGTATCGCTATTGAACCAAAGACTAAAAGCGACCAGGAAAAAATGAGTCTCGCACTCCAGCGTTTAGCTGAAGAAGATCCAACCTTCCGAGTACGTGTTGATGATGAAACGGGTCAGACAATTATTAGTGGTATGGGTGAGCTGCACCTTGAGATTCTCGTCGACCGAATGAAGCGCGAATTTAACG
>JBBQYC010000006.1:0-30722 GCA_038209015.1 Saccharimonadales bacterium (SeqCode) | reverse complement strand
TACGAGGTTTCGTTAAAAAGTAGCCGTGGTGCTTGAGAACACTTTCGAGTTGTTGAGTTGGCTTGGTCACAAAAATGATTATTTCCTAACTAATTGCATTTTGCAACAAAAATGCGAATAATTTGCAAAATCATAATTCTGTCATACAGTATTTGGTATGAATATATATTTACAGATTTTCCTTGTTACTATTGCTGGTGGCCTATTATCCTTACTGGGCGGCCTACTATTACTTAGCAGTAGACGGTCTTCATTAACGCTTTCCCGCTTGGCGGTTCCTTTTGCCGCCGGGGCACTACTAGGGGCTGCATTTTTTGAACTTATTCCGGAAGCCTTACATGACGCCAATATAGACGCAATTACAATATGGATACTTGCAGGCTTAATCAGCTTTTTTCTTCTCGAATATTTTATTCACTGGTTTCACCATGACCATGATCACGAAGATGCCCACCACAAATCTACCGCTATCCTTGTAATTATCGGTGACACTGTTCATAACTTCATTGATGGCATTGCAATAGGTGCTGCGTTTTTAATATCTCCTGCAACTGGTGTAATTACGGCAATAGCCGTAGCTTCACACGAGATACCTCAAGAAATAGGAGATTTTGGCTTACTGCTCAGATATGGTTTTGAACGCAAGAAAGTAATTATTATTAATTTGTTTAGCGCACTTGCTGCCAGCATTGGAGCGTTACTCACATTTTGGTTTGGTTCCCAGTCTGCGTTGCCAATCAATGAGCTACTAGCAATAACAGCTGGTCTGTTCATATATATTGCGGCAAGTGATCTTATACCTACTATTCACAAAGACACCAACGGGTCGAAATCCAAACTCAGTGCTGCATTGCTCCTACTGAGCGGTTTGTTGATTGTCTATATATCTACAACTATTGCACACACTTATTTAGATACCGGTCAAGATCATGCTGATACCGGACAGTACTCCGAGATACATACTGATCAAGGGCTTGCGGATATCGAGAATCATTAACGCAATAGCGTATACTTAACTGCATATGGATATAGGTGCAGTGGTTTTGGGGGCGTTTCTTGCAGCGGCAGTGGTTATAGTTGCACTTTATGTTTTTGGCCAAAAGTTCGTGCTGCAACTAACTACTACGCATGATGAAAAGCGAAAAGATAGCAAGCTAGAGATAGAAACGAGCGTCAAAGAGCATCTGGATAATAACCAAAAACTATTTAGTCAGATAATCAGTGGGCTCGAGAAACAACTTGACAGTAGTCGCCGTGAAATAGGTGATTTAACTAAGCAGAATGCAGCAATCCGCCAACAGCTTGAGAACACGGCTAAAATGACCGAAAATTTACAAGTATCGACGGATAGTTTAAAAAATTTATTGTCAAATAATAGGTTGCGTGGCGAATGGGGTGAGCAAGTTGCGGAAGATTTGTTACTTGCCGCCGGCTTTGTAGAAAAGATAAATTTCACGAAACAAACTGCAACCGGTGAGGGCAGGCCAGACTTTACGATTCTACTGCCCGATGGGTCCAAGCTCAATATTGACGCAAAGTTTCCTTTCGATGACCTTATGGAATACCAGGCAGCTAAAACTGAACCAGCTCGCAAGGTGGCATTAACAAAATTTAGTACATCCATAAAAACCAAAGTAAAGGGCATAACCTCTAAGGACTATATAAATCCTCAAGACAAAACATTGGATTTTGTTATTATGTTCATTCCGAACGAAATGATCTTTAGTTTCATATATGAAAAATTACCGGAAATTAATGCTTTTTGTAGTGAAAGAAAAGTCGTACTGGCCGGTCCCTTTGGTTTTACTGCGGTGCTTCGGCTTGTAATGCAAGCCCACAAGAATTTCGGCTACGAAAAACACCTGCAAGAAATATTTGGTTTAGTCGCCAAATTTCAGGAAGAATACAGTAAGTTTGGCGATCATATGCAGAGGCTAGGCAGCCAGCTTGATACCGTCCAAAAAACGTTTCATGAAGTTGAGGGTACACGGAGCCGGCAACTTTCAAAAGTTGTTGATAGGATACAAAGTCATTCTGAAAATGATACGCTTGATGCGCAGGAACACTTGAGAATAGAAGAATAAGCTCATGCTTGCTCATTTTTAGCAGAACCGTACAATTCATTTTATGAAAGAAATTGAACGTCAAGCATTTAACATGCGTTGCGATGATATGGGGTTGTCGGTCCAATCATGTGCACTTAAAGCCGCCGTTGACTTTGATGACCAAGAAACCCGCCGCGCTAACGTGACACGGGAGAAACCAAGAAGTTCTTTTGATGCAGTAAACAGCTCTGAACATGCAGCAGGTGCCAGTTTGTTTTTTGCGGGTTCAAGCGCATCGTCGGGCAATGTTGTCCTAGAATGTGACACGTGTGACCAGCGTTTACGAATACATAACCGATACACAAACGGTGACAGCAAGTACACGATAGATGTTGATTTTCCTATAAAGTGTCTGGCGTATATGCAAGAAAGAGTCAGGGATATTGAATCTGTCCAAGCGGTCAGGATTTTGCGAGGTCGAGAGCAAGGGCAGCAGTCCAGCTAAAATCTTTCGCTCCGGCTGGTGAACCGTCTAGTGGGCTAAAATATTCGTAATTACCGCTGTCTTGAACCATATCAAGCGTAGAATCTTGCAGGGCATCTGCGTGATCGGTATACCCAGCACGGCGAAGCCCATCTATTATGAGCCAGTTTGTGTTAACCCATGATGGCCCTTGCCAGTATCCAAGCGGCTTGAACCAGGCATCATTCTTGGGAACACTCGGAATTGGGTAATGCGTCCCGAACATATGCTGATTTTCCAGTAAGCGAACTAACTGCCTAGCACGTTCTTTCGTTATAGAGCCCGCGTATAGCGGCATAAGGGTAGCAATAGTAGAAAGCTTAAGTGGTTCATGAGTTACAAAGTTCCGCGAATAATACTGACCGGTATATGGATCCCACAAAGATTCTAAAGCTTCTTCTGTTCTTACCATTCGCTTGGCTAAATCTTCGGGTACTTCTGTATGTATGGTTTTTGCGATTTCTGACAACAGTGAATTGGCTCGTATGAAAATGCAGTTATAGGTGAGATCCTCTATAGAGAATAAAGAATGCTTGAGTATTCTATTGATATCATATTGTTTTCGGCGGAGTCGTCTGAGGGTGCTGTATAACGTTAATGCATCGACAACGTTTAGACGCTGTTCTGCGGGAATGAGTTTTGTGTCACGCCTCAACATGTTGACAATAGTGCCCAGCTTGGCTTTTTCGACCAGTCGTATCCATGTGGGTGTAACGTGCTGGTGCATTTCATTCATCCACGGTGGTGTATTGTCTAGTCCAGTTTCCCAGGGGTGTATTTGTAATACCAGCCCTTCATCGTGTGGATCTCGTTCTTCATAAAGCCACTCATGATAACGGAGCAATGATGGATAGACTTGTTTATACCATGTACGTCGCTCGGGTAATTTCAATCGCTCCCCAATCCTAACAATTGCTTCTGCTAGCACTGGCGGCTGTGTAATTCCGCTGGTAGCAATAGTATCCGGGGAGTATTTATTTATCTTACTGTTCCACAGAGCTACATCGCGACTTCTATCTGGCGTTAGTAGCATGTGTGGAATCATCCCGTTGTGCCACTGAGCACTGAAGAGCCTTAATATTTCAGTCTTGGCCCTTTCAATATCAATATGACGAAGACCAATTGCAATAAAACAGCTGTCCCATAACCATTGATGTGGATAGAGTCCTGCCGCTGGAATGGTAAATTCGCCCCGATCATTTTGTTTTAATACCTCAGACGCAGCATTTACTAGAACTGAGTAGTCAGACATGTTACTAGTATATCGCAGTTACGGCAGGTCATATGAAATACTTACGGTAATTGTAAAAGAGTTTATGGCCTGCATACTAGCCCGTATGGCAGAAGCATAGCTGGCAACACCTTATTGCATCTGTTAGAATTAATTCCTGATGACATATAAAAATAAGCAGATAGCTGAAGTCGCACAGCTTCTTATAGACCGCTTCGAAACGCTTGAAAATAAAGCCGATATTTTAAAGGCGACTGAGCTTAAGGCACTGTACGCTCAAATTCCAACTCTTGAGCCCGCTAAGCGGGGAGCATTTGGAAAAGAAATCAATGCCCTCAAGCAAACGTTAGAACAAATGGTCGAAGCACACCAGGATGAATCAGAAGAACTTCAGCCCATAGATGTAACGGCCCCATTTGATTCCAACTTGAAACCTAATCAACGACCACGCATATTATTGGCTGATAATGGTTCCATACACCCAATGTCTAAAGAAATAGATATCATTACTTCAATATTCACAAAAATGGGATTTCATATAAAAGAATCACGACATCTAGATGATATATACCATATGTTTGACTCGTTAAATTTTCCAGATGACCATCCTGCCCGCGATGATTTTGATACATTTATGACAACTGATGGTTTAGTGGCTCCGGCGCATACCAGCACCATGCAAAATAGACTCCTCAGAGAGTACAGTAACAATCTCGAAAACGGAGAACCAATCGCAGTTGTTGTGCCTGACCGTGTTTATAGAAATGAAGATATAGACGCACGACATGAACACACATTTCACCAGTGTGAAGGAATATATGTTGCTGAACACACAAATGCAGGAATGTTAATTGCAACTATCAAGACCTTCTTAAGTGAGTATTACGGTAAAACTATTGATTATCAAACGCAGCCGTTTTATTTTCCTTTCACAGAACCAAGCTTCGAATTTTCATTAGGTTGTCCATTTTGTGAAAAAACTGGCTGTAAGGTTTGTGGCCACATAGGCTGGATAGAATTATTAGGTTGCGGATTAATTCACCCGAATGTACTGACAATGGCTGGAATTGATTCAAGTAAATACAGTGGTTTCGCATGGGGCTTTGGGATTGAACGACTGGTGATGATGAAGCACGACATTGAAGATATTCGGCACTTTGAGAGTGGTAAATTAGACTTCTTGAGGCAATTCTCATGAAGCTATACTTAAGCTCTTACCGAGTACCTGTACCTGAAGCATTATTTGATCTTATAGGTAAGCCAGCAAACGAAACCTCCATAGCGGTTATACCGAATGCTGGGGATTACTATGCGGACCGACCAAGAAGGATTAAGCAACAAGACATTGTTGATTATTTCCGCGGGCTCGGTGTGAATAATGCTGATATTGCAGATTTGAGCAGATTCGATACTCCTGAGACTCTGAAACAGTTTCTACAGAACTATGACTTGGTTTGGGCTAGCGGTGGCAATACATTTATGCTGATGGAGCAAATGAAGCGCAGTGGATTCGACAAAGTGATTGGCGAATTATTGGCGAATGGTTTGGTGTATGGCGGTGAGAGTGCTGGGGCATTGGTTGCTGGCAACAGCCTAAAAGGTGTGGAATATGCTGATGATGCTCGGTTCATTGAAACAGAGATTTGGGATGGACTGAAGTTGATTGATCATTTTGTTTTACCTCACGTAGGCAGTCCTAGGTTTGCAGATTCAATTGACAAAACGCGAGCGGATCATGCAGATGACGACACTATGATAGAACTAACAGACGATCAAGCATTAATTGTAGACGGTAATGAAATCTCTTTAATTACGGGGGAGAAGTATGAAGGTTAGTATCAACTGGCTGAAAGAATTCGTAGACATAGACTTGCCGGTTGACGAGCTCGTTAAGAAGATAGGCGCACAACTAGGCGCGGTAGAGGAAGTAGTTGACCTCAGCAAAAAATACCAAGGGATAGTTGTAGCCAAGGTTATTACCTGTGAAAAACATCCAAACGCCGACAAGTTAAGTCTGTGTAAGATTGATGATGGTAAAGCGGTTAAAGATGTTGAGCGTGATAAGGACGGGCTTGTACAAGTAGTTTGCGGCGCGCCAAACGTCAGGGCCGGTATGTTAGTAGCTTGGTTGCCACCGGGTTCGTCGGTTCCTGCGAGTTATGACAAGGAGCCATTTGTTCTTGAAGCACGAGAGCTGCGAGGCAAAGTCAGTAATGGTATGCTAGCCAGCGCTTCTGAACTAGCCTTAAGCGACGACCATAGCGGAATTGTTGAGCTGAGCTTTGGTGAGCCGGGTGAGGATTTTGCGAAGCTGACCGGCTTAGATGACCAGATTATAGATATAGAGAATAAAATGTTTACGCACCGGCCGGATTGTTTTGGTATTTTAGGCGTAGCCAGAGAAATAGCTGGAATTACCGGCAAACAGTTTCAAACACCCGTATGGTACACCGAACCAGAAAATGTTACGGAAGATAGTTCACTCGAACTAAGTATAGAGAATTCTATTACGAGTCTAGTACCTCGCTTTACGGCAAGGGTTATAGAAGGTGTCGATGTTAAGGCGTCGCCGGTGTGGATGCAATCGTATTTGACTCGCGCAGGTATTCGCCCCATCAATAACATAGTAGATATTACTAATTATGTCATGGTTCTTACTGGTCAACCACTGCATGCTTATGATTACGACAAGCTATGTAAGATTGCAAAAACTGATACCGCTCACCTAGAGGCCAGGCTCAGTAAAAAAGGCGATAAACTAACACTACTTAACGGTAGGAAAATTACGTTTGATGATACGGATACGGTACTCATTACTTCAAACGATGTACCGGTAGGAGTAGGTGGAGTGATGGGGGGAGCCGACACTGAGGTAGATGAAAACACTAAAAATATTGTTTTAGAATGCGCTAACTTTGATATGTATTCTATCCGGCGCACTAGTATGAGGCACGGCTTGTTTACTGATGCGGTCACGCGCTTTAATAAAGGTCAATCACCTCATGTAAACCTTGCAATTCTACAAAAGACTACCGGTTGGGTGGACACGCTGGCTGGCGGTAAGGCGGGCAAAGCCCACGATAAGCACGGTAAGTTACAGCGGCCAATTGCCGTTCATGTTGAGGCTGACTTTGTTAATAGCCGTTTAGGGTTGCGCCTAACAAAACAGCAGATGGTTCAGTTACTTAAAAACGTTGAATTTGAGGTCAGGATAAATGGTCCACATTTGGCGGTCACCCCTCCTCTATGGAGGACTGATATTCAAATAGCAGAAGATATTGTTGAGGAAATTGGCCGTTTGCACGGCTTTGATAATCTACCACTTGAGTTGCCGAAGCGTTCAATCGAGCCAGTGCCCGATAATCAAACGCTATCGCTCAAGCAAACTATTCGTCGCACCTTATCAGCTGCCGGAGCCAATGAGTTGTATCTGTACAGTTTTGTACACGGTGATTTATTGGATACAGCCGGCCAAGACACCAAAAAAGCGTACCGGCTTAGTAATGCAATAAGTCCTGAGCTACAATATTATCGCCTAAGTCTTACCCCAAGCTTACTAGATAAAATACACGCCAATATCAAAGCTGGTTACGAAGAACTTGTTATGTATGAGATTGGGAAGACGCATAATAAAGATCATCCAGACCCATCTGAAAAAAACTTACCAAAAGAGTTACAAAAAATTGCACTCGTCGTAGCGACTGATGATAAGCAGAAGAATATTGGTGCAGGTTACTTCCATGCCCGTAGATATCTAGATTACCTGGCTGAAAAGCTGCAGATAACTCTAACGTACCAGCCGCTTTCGAAAGACCCGTCTTACCAGACGGCTAAGCCGTTTGACTATACAAGGTCGGCAGAAGTTAGTATTGCGGGTACGAATATAGTCATCGGTATCATCGGTGAATATAAACCGCACATTCGGCGCAAGCTAAAACTACCAAAGTACTGTGCAGGTTTTGAACTTTCAATAGAAAAAATATTAGATACACATACTTCGACTCAATCAAATTACCGGCAGTTGTCTAAATTCCCATCTGTATCTCAAGATATAAGTCTGCGCTCAGAAGCTGACATACCGTTTTCTGTATTAGACACTACTATACGGGAAGCATTGGCAGACATACCCGAGGAATTCACGGTTGTGCCGCTAGATATTTATCACCCGGATGATATGTACAAACACACGACGTTTAGAATAACGTTTACCTCTCAAGAGCGAACATTAACTGACGCCCATGTTTCCGGATTATTAGATACCATCGACAAATATGTAGCAAAAAAACTCAAGACCACGCGCGTTTAGATGAAACACATCTGGCACATCATAACGTTTACGAGCAGTCTTAAGCGTTACTACATTTCTATTTCCTTACTAACAATTTTACTTGCTGGTATGACGCAGTTGCTACCGCTTTTTACCAAAGAAGCTATTGACGAAATTACTAAGCTGGTTGGTGGCGGTGAGGCAGATATCATGTGGGTTGCTATTCTAGCTGGGCTGGTTTTTCTTACAGACATAGGACAAACGATTCTTAGCAATATTAGTGGCTATATGGGCGATCAACTTATGATCAAATTAAAGCACCAGCTTAGTGAACGATATTACGCTCACTTGCTTCAATTACCACAGCGTTACTTCGATAATGAGCTTTCTGGCAAGATTATCAACCGAATGAATCGCGGTATACAGCAAATAGGCGATTTCATGCAGATGCTGAGTAATAACTTTCTGCAATTTATATTTAGCACGATTTTTTCACTTGCTATTGTTGCGATATATTCGTGGCAGGTAGCCGTCATGCTCGGCTTATTATATCCGGTTTTTATTTACATGACGGCTCGAACGAGTACCAAGTGGCAGAAGTATCAAAAACAAATCAATGACGCACTGGATAGATCCAGCGGTAGGTTTGCTGAAGCCATGACGCAAGTAAAGGTTGTTAAAAGCTATGTGCAGGACAGGCGAGAACTAAACTTTTTCAGCAAGCATTATGGTAAGGCTGTAAAGACGACCGCTCCACAAAGCAAATATTGGCATGAGCAGGACATAAAACGCAGAGTTGTATTAAACATTATATTCCTTGCCGTATATGCATATGTATTTATTGAGGCTGCTCGCGGCGTGTACACCATTGGCGAAATGGTACTTCTCATTCAGTACGCTGCTCTAATCCGTATCCCATTATTCAGTATTAGCTTTTTAATTGATCGTACCCAACGTGCGGTGGCTGACAGTAAGGACTATTTTGAGGTCATGGAGGAAAAACCAGAGGTACAAGATAAACCTGGCGCCCAACAGTTAGATGTAAACAAGGGGCAGATTGTTTTTGATTCTGTTAGTTTTAGCTATGACCGTAAGCAGCCGGTGCTAAGAGATATTAACCTTGAGGTTAAGCCTGACAGTAAAATTGCATTAGTAGGTGAGAGCGGAGAAGGAAAAACGACCCTGACCAATCTATTGATGCGGTTGTATGAGCCGGAAAGCGGCACTATATCAATCGATGGGCATATTATTACGGAAGTAACACAAAAATCTCTGCGTGAATCAATAGGAGTCGTGTTCCAGGACCCTGCGCTATTTAGCGGTACTATTAGGGAAAATATTGGTTATGCAAAACCAGGAGTGAGCTTAGCTGAACTTGAACAAGCTGCTAAAGCGGCGAATGCGCATGAGTTCATAATAAAATTACCGAAGGGTTATGATACTGAAATTGGTGAGAAAGGATTGAAATTATCCGGCGGACAAAAACAACGTATTGCAATTGCGCGAGCACTTCTCAAGGATGCACCAATCTTAATACTCGACGAAGCAACGAGTAGTCTCGATAGTAAGAGTGAATCTATGGTCCAAGAAGCGCTTGAGCGGTTGATGAAACACAGAACAACTATTATTATTGCGCATCGTTTGAGTACAATTCAAAATGTTGACCAAATCGTTACGCTTCGTAATGGAACAATTGATGAAATCGGTTCACCTTCTGAATTAGCTAAAAGCGGGGGTATCTATGATCAGCTCCTCAAGCTTCAACTTGGCACCGATAAAGAACAAGTTAAGAAAAAGCTCGAAACCTTTGATATTGCGGCAGGCTAACCGGTTTTAGCCGCATAGGTATATGTAATACCCTCTACGTTTTGGGTGAGATTAGTAGCGATAGATGCCATTGCCCTATGCAGCACATCAGTATTGTCTATAAAGCGAGGTGTATCTGTAAGTGCAATATGGGCCGATTCATGTCTATAGTACAAACTTGTTGGTAGAACGTACGTATGTTCTTGAGTAAGTGTATCCGCGGTACCTTCACCAACGGGTGCCATATGTAAAATATCCGCACTTCCAAACGATTTGTCAGTTGTACCGCTCATAGCAACCGCAAGCAGGAGCGACCCACCGCCAAGACTTTTAACTACATCTCGCCGCATATGTCGGTTGTGCTGTTTGGCCTCATCAGGCAGTATTCTTGCGATGCCATGTTTTTCAGCAGATGCTGTGCGGGGATAACTTAGAAAGATTTCATTTTCGAGCGCTTGAAGTACCTGAGGGCAGGGACTCGGTTCGCCTAATAGCTCATAGCCTAAGAAGGCCACCATTTTACTTATAATTATCCCTGTCCGAGGACTATATCCGAGAGATTCTAACTGGTGGTATACCGCAGCATGTGCAATAGCAATATCAATAAGATCACCGTGATTAGTTGCTAGAACGACATTATTTTTACCGTTCAGTAATTCACCAATTGCATGTAGTCGTTCCTGTTGGAGTGGCTGTTCAAGTTGTTCAAGCAAGCTATCAAAAGAATGCGGTTTAAATGCTTCCGTTGCTATGAGCTTGACGAAACTTTTGTCTGTAGATTCCGAGCGAACAACATGACCTTTCTGCCCTAAATATTTTTCTGGATTGTAGTCGAGAGCTGCTAATTTATTACCTGGGTCAGTTGCATATTCAGCTGCCCACACCATAAGTTGCTGGTCGAGATGACCTGCTGCGGAAATATGTTCACTCATTTCATACTCCGGCCGTTATCGTTTTCGAAAAATTCTGATATTTCTTGCAGTTGTTCTGCGGTCAGCTCTGTCTGCAATGGATATTCCATATCGATTCGCAGTTCTTGTCGTCGACCTTTCATGATTTTAACGTATTCCCAGTCAGCATATGACACGTGGTACTTTTTCATTAGTTCTGACCGCAGAGATGCGCGTGTATCTGCTGGGGGTTTATTAGCGGCACGAATAGCATCTACATCTGATATTGAAAATCGGGTTGGATGAAGTTTCCGCAAAGTATAGCCGTATCCATCTTTTACAGTGGTTGAATCAATATCACTCAAAAACTGGGTGCGGTCATAGAACATGTCAAACCCTTGGGCTTTATAATCTGTTAAGGACGCATTCGGAGAAAATCGAGCATCGTTCTGACGATATTTTAGTAAAAGTTCAAATTTGGTTGCCCAATCAGCTCTATCGGATAGCCGGTCAAGACCACACTGACCACTCAGGAATGCTTTGAAGTCATCGCAATATTGATACAGCTCATACGCCACTAAAAATAATTCTTCTGGCATATCGGTTTCATTAGCAAGTTTATCCATTGATAATTCTGCAAGCTGCTGTTGATAGTCAATAGCCAACAAGGCATTAGCGGTCGGTTTTACTGTTCCATTAATATCTAGAAAAAATTTGTTTGAGGCTCTCGCAAATGAGATTGAGGAATAATTTGGGCAGGTAAACGGTTCAAGTAAATCGTGCTTGCTCAAAGCCAGGGCGAGCGCGACAGAACCTATCCGTACGGTTGCAGCCCAGTCAGAGATGTTATGGTCACTGCATCGCACTTCCAGCCGGTTTGATTCGTCACCGTCCTCTACACGGAACATTGAATTCACCCAGCCATACTCTTCTATAAACTGCAAACCAGTTATTTTTTGAGCGTAAGCAAGACCATCTCGGCTCACGTGTCCCGCGCCGGTAACAACAGAGCGAGTCTGCAGGTGGCTGCTTAGTACAGCTTTATCTTTCAATTCTAAAATGTCAGCATAACCATAATTATCATGGCGAGCCTTGGTATTGCCATCGGAGTCTATGACTCGCATCTGTAAACGCGCTTGAATTTCTTCATTCAGCAATACTGCTGTCGTTTCAGTGAACTGTGCTATGAGTTGCCGACTAAATTTTTCACCACCTCTGATATACCTAACCATTTGTTTTACTGATGCACATTCAGGGCTTGCCCATTCAATATTGGTCTGACCATCAGTTTTATCGCCAGAATTTTGGACATACAGTCTTCCGCCGTTAGATAACATTTCGCCAACATTCTCAATTCCTTTCGGGAGATAAGAATATAGACTATCAGCCATTTCATATGGCTCATCAAACTTTCCGCGGACGTTTGTTTGAAGCCCTAATTCCATTTCGTGGCCATAGGCGTGAGGAAAGACTTCCTGGCGTTCAGGTAGGTACATCGACATGAATAAATCATTCCACAGTATGCAGAGTTATGCTAGTTATGGTTAGGATTATGACATCTGGCTTCTGGGCTGGTACTATTGGTATATGAGAACAGCCGCCCGAGCGATAATTATTCATAATGACCACATACTGTTGATGCACCGCGATAAATTTGGAATGACATACGATACCTTGCCGGGCGGGAATAAACGCATACACGAAACACCCTTAGACGCTCTGAATCGTGAACTTTCAGAAGAATTGCAGCTGCAACTTGCAAATCCGCGGTTGGTATATATAGAACATGCTGGTCATCCGTATGGGGACCAGTATCATTTCTTGTGTGATTATGTCAGCGGAGAACCGAAAATTGCAGCAGGATCAGAGGAGTATCTTCTAAATAAAATGGGTAAGAACTTACATACACCAGTGTGGATTCCTTTAGATAAATTTGCCTCCAGAATATTTCGAACCAAAGCGCTCCAGGAACGACTTTTAGCCGGCATAGATAATGGGTGGCCGGCTGAACCACAAGAATTTAATTCAGTTGTCTGACATCGTAGAAATTACTTGGCCATGAGCGAGTCTGCGCGTTATACTAAATCGAGCTAAAAGGAGATTTCATGGCAACTAAGAAACAACGCATTTTCGCGTTTTCTCTAGCATTGATGTTTTTATTGTCGACGATTGCATTCACTGGGATTGTTATTTACGACGTATATCAGCAGCGTGAGAATAATCAGGTGGGCAGCACATTCGATGCGTCGGGCGGTACAGCTAATCCGAGCGATGTGGAGTCAGCAACTAATACAAATGAAAAGGAGGCAGCAATGCTTGAGGGCACGAAACTTGAAGGGTTTGACCCGATTACAGATGATGTAACAGAATTAAAAGCAGTTGATCTAGAAGAAGGTACCGGCGAAGAAGTAAAGCCAGGCGCAACCGTTACTGCACACTATACAGGTGCTTACGCATCTAACGGTGTTATTTTCCAAAGTTCACTTGACCGCGGTCAGCCAATTCCATTTGGACTTGATCAAGTGATACCTGGCTGGACGCAGGGTGTTCCAGGAATGAAAGTAGGTGGAAAGCGCCGTTTGATAATTCCAGGTAATTTGGCTTATGGCGAAGCTCCCGAAGGCTATACGCCTGGATCGACTGAGCGTCCAATGGGCCCGCTTATTTTCGATATTGAAATAACCGCCGTAGAAAACCAATAAATATCTGATTCTGCTACAAAAACACAACATGTAGCGTGTTGACATAAGCAGTACACACTATTTATAATAGTAAACAGACTTTCGTTATAGGTACGAAATAAGTAAATAAACAAAACATTGGAGGGTCACAATGGTCAAAAAAATAACGATTTTCACTACCAACTCGTGTGCTTACTGTGTCATGGTAAAAAAATATCTTGGTTCAAAAGGTCAGAGTTACGAAGAAGTAAACTTGAATGACGATCCATCACGCCAAGAAGAGGCTTTTAAGCTTAGTGGTTCACTCACCGTCCCAGTGACAGTAGTGACTAAGGCAGATGATAGCCAGCAAGTTGTCGTTGGCTATAACCTAGCTCAGCTCGCACCAGCAATAGCCTAATGTCTGGGTTAACGGTATATAGCACTAGTGATTGTGCCGACTGTAAACAACTAAAAGCCTGGCTTCAGTCAAAACAAATACCATTCACCAGTCACGTAGTAGATGAATTGGACGATATGTATACGGAGATGCTCAAGCTCACCAACGGTCGGGACAGAGTACCTACGGTGGTGTATGATGACAAGGTATTACAGGAACCAACTATTGATGAGATGAAGGAGTTATTGGGAATGGACCAGCAGAATAAAACAGACGAAGTGTTTGATACAGTCATGATAGGAGCCGGGCCAGCATCATTAACCGCCGCAATATACACCTGTCGTGAAGATATCAAAACAGTACTATACGAAAAAGGAGTGATAGGTGGTTTGGCTGCTGTTACTGACTGGATCGATAATTATCCAGGATTTCCGAAAGGTTTAGCAGGTCTAGAACTAGCTGAAAACTTACAGCATCAAGCCGAACGGTTCGGTGCAGATATCCGCCTAGGGGAAGTGCTTGATATTGAGTCTGATGATACAGGAGTTACTCTTGAAACCACCGATGGTACAGTCAGAGCTAAAACCGCTCTTATTGCAACAGGCAGTGATTATAAAAAACTTGGAATACCAGGTGAAGTTGAATACTACGCACGCGGAGTGCATTACTGCGCCACATGTGACGGCGCCTTCTATAGAGATAAAAAACTCGTTGTCGTAGGTGCCGGAAATTCAGCTGTTCAAGAAGCGATTTTCTTAACAAAATTTGCCTCGCATATTGATCTGCTGGTTCGCAGCACAATTACAGCCAGCGAAGTACTCCAACATGAATTGGAGAAGCATAAAGATAAGATCACGGTTCATATTGGCGTGACAACCGATGAGATTATTGGTGAAGATAATAAGGTGACAAAAGTTATAGGTACTAATAAGCAGACCAATGAAAAAATAACTTATGAAACAGACGGCGTGTTCGTGTTTATTGGCCTGTTACCTAATACGGGGTTCCTTAAGGGCAAAATAGATCTTGATCAGCAAGGGCTAGTACTCACAGACGCGTTTTTAGAAACAAGTATGAAGCATGTATTTTGTGCGGGTGATGTGCGCAGCGGCGCAACTATGCAAATAGCCAGCGCAGCTGGGGAAGGTGCAACAGCAGCGCTAATGATACGAAAGAGACTTGAGGAGATGGAACGAGCCGAATCTAGTCAGAAGACCGTTGTCGCTGCTTAGTTCTCTTGCGGATGTTCTTCTTTTGGCTGGTGGGCAAGTAGTGCTCTGGATAATTCGTGCAAATTCCAACTTTCGGGTACAGCTTAGAGACAAAAGCAGCCACCCATTTGTTATCTATTGTATACGCATATATATCAAGACCTGCGCGCCTACAAAGCCAGTACGTTAACGGATTTAATATCCAATAATTGATACCAATACCATCCATTTTTAAACGCTTAGCTATGTGGATAATATCGAAGGGGCGTGTACGCTCGAGCGCATAGAGAGTATATGAAGGCTCAAGCACACGTAATAAAGCCAGCTCACTAAATTTAAAAGAGGCAATCGTAAAGTTTGCCGATTCGTGACGCTTAAGGATGGTAACAAGCGTTTCAGCAGTCCCTGTATCTTTCACTTCGATAATACAGTGTACATCGCCAACTACATCCAGAGTTTCATCAAGAGTTGGTATGTGGGCACCATTTATGAGAGGAATTTTCTGAAGCTCTTTTAGGGTTAACTGATTAATTTTACTAGAATTATCTGCTACTCGATGCAGATCACTATCATGAAAAACAACAAGCTTATTATCTTTGGTCCGACGTACATCGAATTCGATAGTATCGACACCATAGTCTTTAGCGACTTGCATGCTGGCAAGCGTATTCTCGAGTTCCGTACCTGCGGCACCGCGGTGGCCAATTATTTTCATATATTATCTATAGTGTACAATATGAGCGATAAAGGAGATACCATGACCGAAGTTAGTTACGGCTCAGAAGCACCAGACATTATTAACGTTATAATTGAAATCCAGCGGGGAAGCCGCAATAAGATTGAAGTCGATAAAGAGACAGGCAAGCTTTTCTTGGACCGTGTAAACGGTACGTATCTTGGCTATCCTACAGATTATGGCTATGTACCGAACACGCTTTGTGATGACGGTGATCCGCTCGATGCCTTAGTAATCATAGATGAATCATTGCCACACGGCGTGGTTGCCCCTGTCCGAGCGGTCGGTGTTTTGTATTTTGAAGACGATGGAGAGATGGATGAAAAGCTCATCTGCGTCGCAGCTGATGATATTAGCAAAGATCACATTAAAGAATTAGAAGACTTAGGGGATTCATTTAAGAAAAATATTGAGCACTTCTATAGTCACTACAAAGATTGGAAAAAAGATTGGCAAGGTGTCAGTGGTAATCTCAAGGGCTGGGGTGATGCAAAAGCTGCCCGTGAAGTTATTAAAACATCTATAAAAGCCGCGCAGTAATGAATCACACCGGGTTGGTAGCTAAGGTTATCATCAAAAATCAAAACGAAGAGATTTTATTGCTACGTCGTTCTGCAACCGATACATTGCTGCCGGGTGGTTTGGATTTTCCAGGTGGTGGTGCGGAACATACCGAGAGTCTTATTGAGGCTGCTATTCGTGAAACACAAGAAGAGGTTGGAATAACATTAGACAAACATAGTTTGAAATTAGCGTATGCTCAAACTAGCTACAAAGACAGCACAAGCACATTACGCGCACTGTGTATTGCCCGCATAGATTATGCTCCAAAGATAGCACTCAGCTATGAACACGATGAGTTCTGGTGGAGGCGGCCAGAAGAAGTGGTCGGTGAATTTGATGACATCGTTTGGAGCGAGGGACTGCAGTATATTTTGGACCATGATCTACTCTAGAGTTGCAACGCTTTAAACATCTACGTACAATAAGCGTAAATGCTAATGCTAAAAGGTGGTGAAAAATGAAAACAAGAGTAGCGATTAACGGGTTTGGTCGTATTGGCCGATTGAGTTTTCGTATAGCTTTTGAACGGAGCGATATAGAAATAGTTGGGATCAATGATCTAACTGATACCAAGACGCTTGCACATTTGCTGAAACACGACACAAATTACGGTGACTATAAGCATGATGTAAGTTTTGATGACACCCACGTTATTGTTGATAAACAGAAGATTCCCGTATTTGCTGAAAAAGATCCGAAGGCGCTTCCGTGGGGAGATAATAAAGTTGACGTAGTGATTGAATCCACGGGACGGTTTACAAAAAGCGAAGATGCCCACATGCATTTAGAAGCAGGAGCGAAGCGGGTAGTAATCAGTGCGCCAAGCAAAAGCGACGACGTCGGGACAATAGTACTTGGCGCTAACGATGATGAACTCAAGACATGCGGTCCTATCATAAGTAATGCTAGTTGTACCACAAATTCAGTAGCAGCTATGATGGATATAATGGAAACCAAATTTGGGGTTGAAAAAGCCATGTTAACGACTGTGCATAGTTACACTGCTAGCCAGAATTTACAAGATGGACCTAGTAAAGATTTAAGAGAAGCTCGAGCTGCGGCACAAAACATGGTTCCAACCAGTACCGGGGCAGCAATCGCTGTAGCCAAGACTGTGCCTAGCCTAGTCGGGAAGTTCGATGGTCTCAGCGTACGTGTACCTACAAGCGTGGTTTCACTGAGTGATGTCACAATGGTATTGAAAAAAAATACTACTATTGAAGAGATTAACGATGTATTGAAAAAAGCCGCATCTGAACCTTATTATCAAGGCATATTAGCTGTCAGTGACGAACCTCTAGTCAGTCATGACTATATTGGTAATAGTCATTCGGGAACCGTCGATTTACTACTAACCAACGTCGTAGCGGGTAATTTAGTGAAAGTAGTCGTCTGGTACGACAATGAGTGGGGATACAGTAATAGGCTTGTTGAGCAAGTGGCAGATGTAGGTGCAATACTCCATTCCACAGAAGATCATAAAGGATTTCACAACTAAAACCCATGAAAGTTTACATAGGCGCCGACCATAACGGATTCCATATGCGCAACGCACTCATAGCGTATTTGAAACGAGCTGGTTATGACGTTGTCGACGAGGGTGATGAACAATTTAATCCAGAAGATGACTTTCCTGTATTTGCAACCAAAGTGGTCAAAGATATTCTGGTGAATCCAGACGCAAAAGGTATACTGCTCTGCGGAAGTGGACAAGGCATGTGCATGGCCGCCAATAGATTTAAGGGTATCAGGGCTTGCTTAGGATATGACCGTGAATCTATACGATTATCGCGCAATGATGATGATGCAAATATACTGTGTTTGCCGGCTACCACCTTAGAAAAAGATAAAGCAAATTTACTGGTTGAAACATTTTTGAATACACCATTTGCAGCGGCGACACGGTTTAAACGCCGCATTGCTGAACTAGATGAGTTGAACTAATGAATGCGGTCATTGTTCCGACGGTAACCGCGTATGATACACATGAATACCGTCTGCAAATGGAGCGTATTACCCCGCTCACTAAACGGGTGCATATCGATTTAATGGATGGAACATTTGCACCTTCTCATTCGCCAGATCTAGAGCGGATATGGTGGCCGCATGAATTGCAGGCGGACATACATTTAATGTACCAAAATCCAGCCGAACAACTGCAGCAGTTAATTCATCTAAAACCACACATGGTGATTGTTCACAATGAAGCCCATCTGCACCATATGCATTTTGCAGGTGCACTCCATAAAGAAGGTATAAAGACAGGTTTGGCGTTACTGCAAGATACACCTGTGGAATATGCGCATCAGATTATGCATAGTTTTGACCATGTACTGGTATTCAGCGGCAACTTAGGCTATCACGGTGGAAGTGCAGACCTCGCAATGCTTGATAAAGTCAAAGAGATTCATAAACACCACCCCGGCGTCGAAGTTGGCTGGGACGGCGGAATAAGCGAAGAAAATATACGGCAGTTGGTAGAGGGTGGCGTGCAGGTACTAAACGTCGGTGGATATATCCAGAAGTCAGATGACCCGCAAAAAGCTTATGCTACACTGAAAGAAGCACTGTAATATGAAAAAACTATCCATCAAGCAAATTGAAGAAAAGGCTTATGACATCCGTATGGATATCATAAAAATGCTCGAGCACGCTGGTAGCGGGCACAGTGCCGGCCCCCTCGGGTTAGCAGATATTTTTGCTGCGCTGTATTTTGATGTGTTAAACCACAACCCCATAAACCCAGACTGGGAGGAACGTGACATATTGCTGCTTAGCAATGGCCACTGCGTTCCTGTTCGCTATGCAGCGATGGCAAATGCCGGTTATTTTGATCGTAAAGAATTATTAACATTACGCCAATTCGGCACTCGACTGCAAGGACATCCGGAGCGTGAAAAACTTCCGGGGCTGGAAAATACTAGCGGACCACTGGGCTGTGGGCTCAGTCAGGCCTGTGGCATGGCTTTAGCTATGCGTATGAATCAGCAAACACATCGCTGGGTATATGTGGTTATGGGAGACGGTGAGCTTAACGAGGGCAATATATGGGAAGCAGCTATGTTGGCAAGTAAGTACAAACTGAATAACATAGTGGGAATTATTGACCGAAACAATATTCAGATTGATGGACCGACCGAATCAGTTATGCCGCTGGAGGATTTAAAAGCGAAATGGGAGGCCTTTGGTTGGCACGTTATTGATATTAACGGAAATGATGTCGAAGCGGTCATAGACGCCTGTGCTATGGCTAAAGCGATTGTTGAAAAGCCCATTATGATTATTGCCCATACCATACCGGGCAAAGGCGTTGATTTCATGGAGTATGATTTCCACTGGCATGGTATGGGTGAGCTGCCCGATAAAGAGCTGGCTAAAAAAGCCCTTCATGAACTCCGTACCCTCAAGGGCAAAATCAGGAGTGAACATGAGTAAGCGACAAGGTAGAATACTTATAACATTTGTTCTGGCAATTTTACTATTTGGATTGATGACTTCAATTCCGCGGAAATCTAACAGTATTGAGATCAGATCGAATCTCTGTGATTATGCTAAAACACCGGAAAAAATCGAACGCGTGGAGCATGGTTGGCCGATCGGATTTACTTATTATGAAACCGATTCTTGTGGTACGACTGAGCAACTTAACCCAGCTCTTTTAGCTGCAAATATAGTATTTTGGCTGGCGCTATCACTTAGCATTGTAGAAGGATATCGTTACATGAGGAAACGAAAATGACCAATTACTTTCTGAGCAATAATCTCTTTCATGCAGAATTGCTAAAAGAACCGAATCGTAAGGGTTTTGGGCGTGGATTATTAGAAGCTGGGAAAAGAGATAAAAATGTTGTTGCGGCCTGTGCCGATTTGACCGATTCAACACAAATCATTTTGTTTGCCAAAGAATTTCCTGAACGCTACATAGAAATTGGCGTGGCCGAGCAAAACCTCGTTACAGTTGGATCAGGACTGGCTGCAATGGGTAAGATTCCGTTCGTGAGCAGTTATGCTGCATTTAGTCCTGGCAGAAACTGGGAACAGATTAGAACGACAATTTGTTTGAATAATCAACCAGTTAAGATTATTGGGGCACATGCAGGCGTATCTGTGGGTCCCGATGGTGCAACACACCAAATGCTTGAAGATCTAGCTATTATGCGTAGTCTTCCAAACATGGTCGTGATAGCCCCGGGTGATGCGCTCGAGGCTGAACGAGCCACATTGGCTATGGCCGAAGATAAACGGCCAAATTATATGCGACTTGCCCGCGAAGCGACTGCTGTGATAAGCACCGATAAAACGCCGTTTGAGATTGGTAAAGCTTATGTGTACGAACCAGGCCATAGTTTAACAATTATCGCGACAGGGACATTAACGTACCAAGCACTGATTGCAGCTCAAAAATTGTATAAAGATGGTATCGATGCCGAGGTCATACATTGTCCGACCATTAAACCGCTTGATGAAGCAACTATTTTGAAGAGTGTTGCCAAAACAAAATGTGTCGTGACGGTTGAAGAGGCGCAAATTACTGGTGGATTAGGCGGCGCGGTTGCGGAACTTTTAGGCGAAAAACTGCCTACGAAAATGATTCGTGTGGGAGTAAGGGACCGTTTCGGCGAATCCGGCAAGCCGGATGAATTAAATGAGAAATTTGGACTTACTGCAAAGCATATAGCACTTGCAGCTCATACGGTTTGTGGCTAGAGACTGATAATACTTGTAACAGATAAGCATAAGCGTGTATACTCGATGGCAATGACCCTCTCACTAAAACAAATGCGCAGAAACTGTGATCGTGCCAGAGAATCTATGGCACGTGCGCGAGCCGGTGGGTATGCCTTAGGTGCTTTTAATCTGGATAACCAAGAGACTTTAATAGCAGTGGCGCGAGCTGCTCAGAAAACAAATGCTCCTGTTATGGTTGAAGTGAGCTACGGTGAAGTTCAGGCGCTTGGTATTGAGAATATCCGTGATATGGTAAACAACTACATTGATCAGTACGGGATCGAGATGTACATAAACCTAGACCATAGCCCATCAATAGCCGCCGCCGTAGAGGGCATTGAAGCAGGCTTTGAATTTATTCACATTGATATTAGCCAAGCACGCAAAGACGCAACGGTTGAAGAGATTATTATAGAAACTAAGCAGGTCGTAGACTATGCCCGTCTGACAGGTGCACTTGTAGAAAGCGAACCGCATTATTTTGGTGGCGGATCAAATGTATTCACCGAAAAAATCGATTACACAGAAATCAAAAAGAGCTTTAGTACTCCTGAAAGCGCAGCCTACTTCGTAGATGAAACCGGTATAGACACTTTTGCCGCTGCCATCGGTAACTTACACGGTAAATACCCAGTACCTAAGAAACTTGATATTTCTCTACTGAAGGAAATCAGAAATGCTATCCACTGCAATATTAGCTTACACGGTGGAAGTGGCACACCTGCGCACTACTATAAAAGCGCAGTTGAAAATGGTGTCAGTAAAATAAATATCAACAGTGATATGCGCTATGCTTTCCGTAAAACACTCGAAAAAGTGTTGGATGAGCATAAATCTGAATATGCCGTAATCAAGCTAATGGACGAAGTAATACAAGCTGTTACTGATGTTGTTGAAGAAAAAATTGTATTATTTAAGGCCGCTGGAAAAGCAGTAATCGAATAGGAGTCGTGATGGGTGGGAATGAATATGAAGTTATTGCAGTAGGAGATGTTGTTACCGACGCGTTCATACGCTTAATGGAGGATCAGGCAACAACATTTGAAAACGAGCATGGTAAGTGGTTGGCTATGCCGTTTGGTATGAAATTACCATTCGATCACGCAGAGGTTATTGAAGCAGTCGGTAACGCGGCGAACGCAGCGGCATCGCTAACTAAGCTAGGTGTAAGAACAGCTTACATTACTGATGTGGGTGGGGATCCACATGGGCGTGATATTATTGCTGCCCTGCAAAAGAATGGCATCAACACAAAGTTTGTTAAAATCCATAACGACAAAAAAAGTAATTACCACTATGTACTCTGGTATAAGGAAGAACGCACAATATTAATTAAGCATGAAGAATACGATTACCACTGGCCAAAGCTAAATCCTAATGAAATACCGCAGTGGATTTATTTTAGTTCTATTAGCGCAAAAGCATTAGAGATGCACGATGAAATTGCTAGCTGGTTGGCAGAACATCCTGAAGTTAAGCTAGCTTTCCAGCCTGGTACTTTCCAGATTGATGCCGGGGCAGAACGCTTGGCAAACTTATACCAACACACAGAGGTATTAGTTTTGAACAGGGAAGAGGCTCAAGAAGTCAGTGGCGGAGATCATGCTGATATACACGACATGATGAATAAACTACACAATTTAGGTCCGAAGATAGTGGTTATCACTGACGGTCCAGATGGAGCTTATGCGAGTGACGGTAATCAGCGTCTTAAAATGCCACTCTATCCTGACCCCGCTCCACCACTGGAACGAACTGGTGCTGGTGATGCATTTGCTAGTACATTCGTAGCAGCTATCATTAAAGGACATGATATTGAAAGCGCATTGCAGTGGGCGCCTATAAACTCTATGAACGTTGTTCAGAATGTTGGTGCGCAGGCTGGGTTGCTGGATGAAGAAAAGCTCGAGGAATATCTCAAGAACTGCCCTGAATGGTATAAGGCAGAACCGTTTTAACGATTTTTCAAATGTTTTGGTTTAGGGCACGTCGGTTCAACTGATTCTGAAGCTATAAGCTTATTGACTTTCTTTCGGAATTTCTTCTCACCTACTTCGCCTAACCATGTACCGAATTGAATAAAACCAATACCGGCTACACGGGGCAACTTTTTATCATACAATGGGCTCGTAAGTGCAACGCCGCCGATAACTTGGCAAACCATTTTGGCTTTATTGAGTGTACTGGCTCGTAATTCTCGTTGATCTAAATCAGGATGAGATGCTATTGTTGCGCGATTTTCATCCATGCGATTGTTTCGTGTATCGCTTCTGTGTGAAAGCTGTGACAGCCATACTGCGGTGTGATTTTCATTGCGTATTCTTGCACGGAACGATAAGCCATCAATGATTGCTTTAACCGTCAAATGATCAGCCTCAGGGTCTTTTGCGGCACCTTCAGTTGGTTTATCATAACCCCTTACGATTTTAGCTGTACGCGCCCAGTAGCCGTCGGTACTATCAGTAAGAACCAAAGCTGCGGTTGCACGAGCAATATCCCATCCGGGACTCGTCTGAGATATAAGATCTTCAATTGCTGCAGCAGTATTGAGTCTAAAATGCGTGTCTATATCGGCCAGTTCCTGGAATCTGTCTGCGACATGTTCACGGATACTATCTAGTTTTGGTTCATGCATCACTTAACTCTAGTAATTCGAGACCATTTTAGCAAGCATAACCTTTACCTGTCGTATATCTGGTGTTACTATATGTATGTGTAAATTTAAATAAAAAATATGTGTAAATTACTATCTGAATTAACAAATACAAACAAAGCGGTATTGAAGGAGATGATTCTCCGGCTTGAAAACCGTGCAGCCCATCCGGGTATTGATATGCGTTTAACAAGTGAAATTTATAGTACCGCACACTTGAAAACCCGAGCGCTTGGATTAGATCCTAACGATACGACCGGCAAGGAGTTGTACGCCGCGCTTAGGAGTATGACGATGCTTCACGATAGTATGCTCATGAAGCATTTTGGACTTACCGCATCTGCATCGACTAATTGTATTCAGGATGTGATTATGACGGTGATAGCAAAGCTCAATTTACCGAAGCAGTCACAGGTTATAAAGCCAGCATTACTTAAGGCTATAATCAAACAAAATCCGCCCAAAAGACTCATGAAACAGCTTGGGTATAGAACTGTCGACAGTCTCATCAAACGTGAAACACCCGGAGCAATTGTCGGAATCGCCCGATATACAGAATCACAATCATGGTTACTTAAGCTGCAAGCAGCCTACCGCGCTGTTCAGCCGTACGACATGGTACTCGGCACTATTGATATACAACTGCCGACTTCAAAAAAATGGCATACCCTGAGCCAACAATTACTAGAACGTAACCATAACCCGGTTATCATTGTCCCAGAAGCTGGTGAAGTTATTATGTTGCCCCTAAACCGAGACAACAGACCAGGTTACACCTTGATGCTGTTATCGCTTGTTATACATGCAGTAAAAGAAATACGTATGCTCAGCAGCTATTTAAAGTATCAGCAGATGAACCCACAATTTGGAAAGTTGCTCACAGACACATTATTCTTCGATACATCGATGCACGTTTCCGTTGTCGGGCAAGAAATTCACTGGCGCTCGTTCCACAGACATTACGCTAAAACAGTAGATATATCTCTAATGTTCCATCCACACATTCAGGCTGAAGATTTTGCCTACAGAAGTGCAGAAGAGGTCTTATACCGTCTTGAACCTGCCTTAGCTTTCTGGCAAAATCTTGACTATGTAGGTTTGAACACGGAACACGGACCAATCAGTTTCAGCCTAATGGATAATGTCTTCAATCTTGTAAATAACTCTCGGTACGAGGAAAGGTATACGCAGCATATGAAACAAGCGGTGTGGGATGAGCTGTATGCCAGGTATTTAGGAACTGATCATATATACGCAAATGCAATGCGTACCTTAGAGCCGCAGCATGCCCAAGGGCAGGCGGTATACTCAGATTTTGAGTTTGCACTATGATAGAAACTTTAGAAATAAAAAGGATATATACGTGAGATTCTCCATTTGTGTTTCAGGTGCAGCCTCAGGTAAAACAGTAGCTGCTTCACATGAATTAGCTGAAAGACTAGGTGCGGCCATAGCTAAAGAAGGTCACATTTTAACGACGGGTGCAACGGTCGGACTTCCATTCTACGCCGCTAAAGAAGCTACGAAAGCCGGGGGTATGAGTATAGGCTTTTCGCCAGCATCGAGCCTGCGTGAGCACATTGCGAAATACAGATTACCAATTGGAGTTTTTGATTTTATCAATTTTACGGGAATGCACTATGTCGGACGTGACGTCCATCTTGTCCAATCCAGTGACGCCATTATTACGGTCGGCGGTCGGTTTGGAAGCCTACACGAATTTACGACAGCTTTAGAGTCGCGTATGCCATGCGGAATTTTAGTAGGAAGTGGCGGTACAGCAGATGTCATACCAGAGTTACTGGAACGGTTGGAGCCAATCAACCAGGAACTCATAATCTTTGATGATAACCCGGAGCGGTTAGTCAAAAAGCTGATAAAAATGCTAGAAGAAGAAAATAAAGATATTAAAGCAACCAAATTGAGCCAGCAGTGGCTCGAGACTGATATTACGCACAAACACAACGGATGAGCCGTTTGATTACACGTAATATCTAAACTTGATACAATACGATGATGCAGTCTTTCAAGCTATCATCTGATTACAAACCAATGGGCGACCAGCCTGCTGCAATAGATGCCCTTACCAAAGGTTTGAATAAGGACGTAAAAGAGCAGACGCTATTGGGTGTCACCGGCAGCGGTAAAACTTTCACGATGGCAAATATTATTCAGAATGTGCAGCGACCGACGCTCGTATTGAGCCATAATAAAACACTCGCAGCTCAGTTATACGGCGAGTTTAAACAGTTTTTCCCAGATAATGCCGTTCATTATTTCGTGAGTTACTTTGATTATTATCAACCTGAAGCATACATACCACGCAGTGACACATATATAGAGAAAGATAGTCAGATCAATGAAGAAATTGACCGTTTGCGCCACGCTGCAACTGATGCGCTACTCACGCGTAAAGATGTTGTGATTGTTGCCAGTGTAAGTTGTATATATGGCATAGGTTCGGTTGAAGACTATGATGGCCTGTCTATACATATCAGTACCGGCGAACGCAGAGTTCGGGATAAATTGCTCAGACAACTGACAGATATACAGTATCAGCGTAATGACGTTGATTTTCACCGAGGGGTTTTTCGAGTTCGTGGCGATGTGGTCGACATATTCCCAGCGGGTGAGGAGTTAGCTTATAGGGTTGAGTTTTACGGCGACGAAATTGAGCGGATAACCCAGATCGACCCGTTAACTGGAGAAATATTAAAAAAACCAGATAGTATTCGTGTGTTTCCTAGTAGTCACTATGTCACCCCTCAAGATAAGTTGAAGGTAGCGCTCGGGTTTATCGAAGATGAATTACAGCAACGTCTGACACTCTTTAGAAAGAACGGTCAACTTTTGGAGGCGCAACGGTTAGAGCAGCGAACACGGTTTGATATAGAGATGCTGGAAGAAACAGGGTTTGTGAAGGGGATTGAAAACTATAGTCGTTATTTAACAAACCGCGAGCCCGGTGAACAGCCAGCAACACTACTAGATTATTTCCCGGATGACTATTTGCTTTTTGTTGACGAGTCTCATATGTCAATACCCCAGGTACGTGGAATGTACAATGGCGACCGTGCGAGGAAAGAAGTGTTAGTGGAACACGGTTTTCGTTTGCCAAGTGCTCTTGATAACAGGCCGTTAACGTTCACTGAGTTTGAGAAACATGTCAATCAAGCAGTCTATGTTAGCGCTACGCCAGCAGAATATGAGTTATCGCGTTCACCTGAACCGGTGCGCCAAATTATTCGTCCAACAGGGTTGATTGATCCTGAGATCACCATCCGGCCGATAGATGGTCAAATAGATGATTTGGTAGCAGAAATTCGTGACACAATCAAAAAGCGCCAACGTGTTCTCGTAACGACCCTTACAAAACGGATGTCGGAAGATTTGACGGAGTACCTTAAAGAAATTGGTATAAAAGTTGCATATTTGCATAGTGACGTAGAGACATTGGAGCGCAGCGACATTTTGAGAGATCTTCGACTGGGAACGTACGATGTCGTTGTTGGTATTAACTTACTACGCGAAGGCCTCGATCTCCCTGAGGTTAGCCTGGTAGCAATTTTGGATGCTGACAAGGAAGGGTTTCTTCGCAGCGAACAGGCGCTAATTCAGACGGTGGGCCGTGCAGCTCGCCACGTAGAGGGCCGAGTCATAATGTACGCAAATTCAATTACTAAAAGCATGAAGAAGACAATAGATGCTACAAATGAGCGTCGTGAAATCCAAAAAGCCTACAATAAGACCAACGGAATTACTCCAGCCGGAATCGCAAAGACCATCGAAAAAGGTATGCGCCCTGATCTGCCAGAGGAAGCAAAACGAGTTAAACTAAACCTTAATAAAATTCCAAAAGACGAATACGGTCACCTCATCAAAGATTTGACGCAGCAAATGGACCTGGCATCGGCTAATTTACAGTTTGAAAAAGCAGCTGAAATCAGAGATATAATCAAAGATATTAAATCACGACTCTAGCGAACAGAACGTAGTTTTCGAGCGGTACCGGCTAGATAATCTTCTGTTAATGCAACCGTTCTTCTATCGACAATGCCGCTTATATGCGCTCCTGGCGCTGATTGAATAACAACATTCGGGAATTCACTAAAAGCACGACGCCAACGACTTCGTTGACCGGCAAGGTCATTGTCAAAGGCAAGAATCATGATATCTTGCAGCTGAGGGATGTCTTTTACGAAGCGACCTGCGTCGCCATTAAATAAAGTTGACGCATGGGCGGCCTCGTACACGAATGATTTGGGAGATATGTTAATGGTGCTCGGGTATCGAATAAGTCGCTGGAATGAAACCTTGCCAATAGTTCGAACCATATTAATGAGCTCAAGCGGGATTTGACTAGCTACCTCACGCATTACTTCTTTACCAATGCCAGTCTCGAAACAAGGTGCAACGAGCATGGCTTTTCGGACAGATATACCATACGATTGGGCGCATGCAAGAATTCCCAAACCTGTCATTGCGCCTCTTGATTCACCAAAAACATTTATTTCAGAAGTGTTTAAGTCCAGGATATTTGTAAAGTATTCAGCAGCTTGTAACATATGGTGGGACTGTTTTTCTAGTGAAATAGCTCTTAGTTCGTCAACGGTGCGGTTAGGATCAGAAATGAACGATGCTATTTCCTGGCGGGCAGTGTCACGTTCTTCACCGACGTGACCAACGAGCAACGAGCTATATCCTGCATATGCGAGCTTACGCTGAGTTGCTTGGTTGTGACCTCGACTTCCAGTGGACCAGGCGGGAGTCTGGACAACCAATGTTTTATTTATTGGACGAGCAGGTTTATACATATTAGCGTTTAGTTTAACTCCATCGGAAAATTCTAAACGGTATCTGTGGAGCTGGCTGCCGTTACGATCGATGCGAGCCTCAGAATATTTTTCACTGACTTCGATTAATTGACTTACTGACTCTTGCTGTGTTTTTTCAGCTACATAAAAAACGCCCTCGTCGGTACGAGGGCGTCTAGTTGACTCATATGCGCTGAAATCTCCAGGCGCTGATTCGCCGGAGAATGTGTGTGTTTGTACGGACATAAGAACTCCTTTTTGCTTATGTCTATCATAATATGCCTGAATCTACGTGTAAAGTGCGGCAAGTTTTTGTATACTAATGCAAATGGCTACATTGTCACGCGACGAAGTATTAAAATTGGCAAAACTTTCTCAGCTGTCACTAACAGATGAAGAAGTTTCTTTGTATCAACAGGAATTAAAGGCTGTTCTTAGCTATGTAGAAATACTACAAGAGGCAGACCTTGATGGAGTAAAGCCAACAAACCAGGTAACTGGTTTGGTAAATGTGATGCGCCCGGATGTAGTGCAGGAATATCAAGCTCAACCAGAACATTTGTTAGATAACGCCCCTCAGCGTGAAGGCAGGTATATAAAGGTCCGGCGGGTTCTATGACGGCCTGGAAATCTGTCAAAGAGCTTGCAGCCGACGTAAGCTCCGCTAAAACAAGTGCACTTGAGCTTGTTGAAGAGTCTCTCCGAAGAATCAAAACCGCCGCTGAATACGATGCAGTTATTAGCGTCATTGAAGAGCGGGCAATTGAGCGGGCAAAAGAGATAGATAAGCAGGTTGCAAGCGGTTCACCAGTCGGTAGACTAGCAGGCGTGCCATTTATCGCAAAAGATAATTTTCTCACATTCGGTTCTGAGACCACGGCTGGGAGCGCTATATTAAAAGGCTTTAAAGCACCCTACCAGGCGACCGCCGTTGAGCGCTTAGAGGCGGAAGGGGCGATATGTGTTGCTAAGGCTAACCTGGATGCTTTTGCTCATGGTGCGAGCACTGAAAATAGTGACTTCAAAATTACAAAAAATCCCCATGATAAAACCCGTGTCCCCGGTGGAAGCAGTGGTGGTTCTGCGGCAGTGGTTGCGCTTGAGCTTACGCCATTTGCACTGGGTACAGATACGGGGGGATCAATAAGACAGCCATCTAGTTTTTGTGGCGTTGTCGGCCTCAAACCTACATATGGATTGGTTTCAAGATCCGGTGTAGTAGCAATGGCCAGTAGTACTGACGTTATAGGTCCGATAGCAAGCAGTATTGATGACACAGCGTTAGTGTTAGATGTAATGGCTGGGACGGATCCTTTAGACAGTACATCAATTCCAGCAGATGAATTAGGTTACACCGATTTGAAAAGTGATATAACAGGTCTTAAAATTGGTTTAGTCAAAGAATATATGAGTGATACCGTCCAGCCCGAGGTGGCAGCAGCGGTACGAGCGGCGGCGGATAAGCTTAAAGCCGCTGGTGCTGAAATAGTTGAAGTAAGCTTGCCCTCATTGCCGCTTGCTCTAGCATGCTACTACGTACTATGTCCGGCGGAAGTCAGCTCAAATTTATCACGATATGATGGTCAACGATATGGATACAGTGATACACAAGCTAAAACACTCGATGAAAGCTATGAAAAATCACGTAGTCACGGATTTGGTCATGAGGCCAAGCGAAGAATTATGATTGGAACATATGTATTAAGCAGCGGGTATTATGATGCTTATTACAAACGTGCGCAGCAGCTCCGCACAAAACTCATTGAGGAATTTGATGCAGTGTTTAAAGAGGTGCAGTATGTAATGGGCCCAGTTGCACCGACTACTGCATTCAAGATTGGAGAGCACAGCTCTAACCCATTAGAAATGTATCTGCAAGACATCATGACCGTTGCAGCAAACCTTGTTGGAATTCCAGCTATTAGCATCCCAGTCAAGACTAAGGGTCTACCTATAGGCGTGCAAATAATGGCACCGCAACGCTATGACAGGCAGTTATTAGGAGTTTCAAAACACGTCGAAGGGGTATCAGTATGAACATACTAATAATTATTACAATCAGCTTACTAACCGTGCTCATGGGAACTGTTATCGGCTTATTTATTATTCGTCGTAAACCACGTAAGCGTCCGATAAAAACCGAATATTTTGAAACAGAATGGCGAGAGCTACAAATGTTTTGCCGCAGCAAAAA